>CAZPUF010000226.1:0-4531 GCA_964589705.1 uncultured Saprospiraceae bacterium
GGCGATAAATCTTCAGTGGCTATTTTATTTAAGCCAGGTATTAATGTATGCTGAATGATCACCTGGCCATAAATGTCGATGATCTGTAACTTGCTTGATATAGGAGAGTCTATAATCAACTCATTTGTAAATGGATTAGGAAATATTTTGCCTTCTAAGCCAATCTCATCCACGGCACTTACGCCTCCGAAGCTCGCTACATTAGATTGCACTTTCACTAGGCGCCTACCAGTGTCACATTCTATGTCATTAGGGATGACAATTTGATAAAAGACATCGCCCAATGGAGGATTCTGATCAGTAAAAGATAATACCGTTGATGGCAAGGTTACATACTCTTGAAGTTCTGCAGGAGAACTACCACGATAGATAATTATCTGATCATAAGAGATCCCTATGTACTCATCAAATA
Source organism: uncultured Saprospiraceae bacterium (assembly GCA_964589705.1). Classification (GTDB taxonomy): domain Bacteria; phylum Bacteroidota; class Bacteroidia; order Chitinophagales; family Saprospiraceae; genus RFSX01. The sequence continues at coordinate 413 of CAZPUF010000226.1, forward strand.
TCAAGTTGATATTGTTATTTGTACCTAAGTTAATTGTCAGATGTACAGTCTTGTGGAAAACAGGCGTAGACGATCTATCACCGCAAGTATTATTGGCGAAGACCTTATATCGATATGCTTGTTGAGTGGGGTCTGCTTCTGTATCTGTAAATATTGTTGGTTCGCCAACGATTACTTCTCCTATAGGGTCAAATACATTAGCTGTGGTGCCTTCTCTTGCAATTGTATAATGAGATACATTGCTCAGGTCTGCTGGGTTTTCCCATAGAATAATATTATTACCCGATCCTACATCATTTGTCACCAAACACATTTGTGGACTATCAAGGTTAGATATCCTTGGTGTATACCGTTGCTGCATGACACAGCCGTTATCATCTGTGACTTGTAAGATAATTTCTTCTTCACTTGCAGGAATAGTGATCACAGAATCTGTAAATACTACACCATCTAATATCCATGAGAATGATGTGTACCCACCTGCTATCCCAAGATCTATATCGTCTCCCACACAGAAATTGCCTAGGTTGCTTAGGTCTATCAGTTCTTCACTTTCTGAAATATTAAGTTGTAAATGAAATTCCATTTTAGAAAAACAATTATCCTCATTTCTTGCTAAGACTGATACTAAGATTTCGTTTTGATATATAAGTGGATCTAATTCTAAGGTCGCTGTCTGCTCATTGGAAAAGACAATCATATTACCGTTTATATCTCGATAACTCCACTCGTGCTCAGAGTAACCATCATAGGTGGTCAGTTGTTTGGTATGGCAAGTCTGGATTGAGGCTTCATCTAGGTCCACCATACGATTATCTTGTACATACTCAAATTCTGGAATCACAAGGACAAGTTGCTCAAAAGCACAGCCCGTAGGTCCGATACCTGAAATAATTATTGAAGTAAATTCTTCTATGTTTTCAAAAATAATTTCTTGCCCTGGTGTAATTTCTCCAGTTGCTTCGTTCAACCATTGTACAGAAGTAAATTCGTCACTGGCAGTCAATTGCAAATCCGCTCCCCGACAAACCAAGTATTCGTATTCTGGTACAATCTGAGCATCTTGAGGATAGTCTTTGTAGACGATATATATCTGCTGCTTGTCTTCGCATCCTTCCGAGTTGGTAGCCATCAATTCTATAATGACAGATTCTGAAATTTCAGCTAAGTGAAATACCGTATCAAAAATAGTATCGTTAGTGCCATCTATAATCCAATATGGGTTTGAAAATTGGGAATTCTGTGGAAACTCAAGTGTAATATCTTGACCCTCACATACAAATTCGGGTATGTTGCTCAGTTCAATTATTTCAACATAATCAGTCCTCATAATTCGAAAACGATAATTAAATATATGAAGACAGCCATTCTCATCTCTCGCTGAAATATCTAACCCTGTATGTTCTTGAATATTGCTCAAGGTAATAGAAGGACTAGTAAACGTTTGGTTAGATTGCCAGTCGGTCCAACTGATGTCAGTAAATTCAGATGGAACAGTAAAGTTAAGTGTCATTCCCTTGCAAATTTCTATATCATCACTACCTATTCCTAGTATGTCTGTGTCTATTCCATATACACAGTCACCTGAAACAACTTCAAATTTGACTATCTGACTTGAGGCCATGCTGTCGATAGGGTCATAAATATTGACAAGGACTTCATATTTGAAATTAGATGGATCATCTACTGTCCCACCTAATCCCATTCTTCCTGTAACTGAGAGGTGTCTGGCATCATGAAAAATTGTATCTCCTAGTAACCATGACTTAGTTGGGTCTTCTACAAATCCATCATAGTTGGTGTGTTGAATGTTGGAAATATTTTCAACACTTATCTCTATTGGTTCAAATATGATAGGCCTATCTATATCCCAGAAATCCTGAAATGGAATTGAGAATTCTCTATGGAATATAGCTCCTGGTTCTGACGCAAACGATATTGGTATAAAGATCCTAGTCGCCTCAGTCGAATCAGAATCATTGAATACTTTGAATGTTGGCGATGGATGATTAGGCAAGACAACTTCATAAATGATCTCAATATCTTCTTCAGCTAATAGATTCCCTTCTATGTCTAAGGTCCTTAGTGCTAAGTGATGGATACCTTGCCCTATGGCTGAACCGTTTGGATTGATTAATTCTATAAGCATTTGGAATACTTCCGTAATGCCAGAAGGAATTATAAAGTTATTAATCTCTACAGATGGGTCAAAATTAAGATCCCAAGCATCAGGTATGTTGAGTTCTACTGTCTCCAACTCTATGATGTAAGGCTCATTTGTGTTATTTGCAACAATTAAGCTATGCTCACTTTGAATAAATGAATCATAGAGGAGGTTTTCTAAATAAATCGGATTCTCTACGATTTCCAAGTCAAGCGGCTGTGCTTGAAGAGATTGTAAAAAGAAAGTTGATAAGATGAATAGCAGTCGAATATTCATGAAAATGATTTAAATTAAGAAAGTCTTGCGGATTATGTATAAATAATGAAAAATGGCCCTCTACTAATGGAGACTCCTTTTATAATAAAGATATGGAATCTGCTTTGCAACTCTAGACAATTTTATTTCACTCCAGTGATTTACCCAAAACTTCTCAAATTTTTTCACGTTTTCTATAGAAATAACATACTTAAGTCATCGCGCAACGCAATTGGACATATTATTCACTATCAGGTCGACCATATACCATAGAAATGTATCATGGAGACGACTCAGGCCATTTGATAGTCTTTGTTAATGGACAAATAATCAAAATTCTTTTTGATCAGAAGGAGGGGAAAACGTATAATTTTCTGATAGAACAACAGCTGATAGAATTGGCAATAGAGAAGAATAATGAGGGATATGAGTACGTCGTTACACCCCAGAGACCAGTAAACAACACAAAACCTGAAAAGACTTTTGATAAGCATTTCTGGATTCCTTTGATATTGTTACTCCTAATTCTAAATTTGGCCTTCTTTATTCTTAACTACTTAGGGTCCTGACACATTGGATAAGATAGAACTACACATAGAGAGCCTCATTTTCGCATCTGCTAAGGCTATGACGGCAAAAGACATAAGAAATTCCTTACAATCCCACACGGAAGTCAAGTTCAAGGATAAGGAAATTGCGGAAGCACTTGAGATTTTGGAGACCAAGTATGAAGATGAGAAGTACCCGTTTCATATCGTTGGAATTGCGGGTGGATATCAGTTTATGACCAAGAGTGCCTATTATCCACTAGTAAGTCAGTATCTTAAGATAGAGAGCAAAAAGCGGCTATCCAAAGCGGCGCTTGAGACCCTAGCCATTATCTCATACAAACAGCCAATTACTAAATCTGGTATAGAGTCTATACGAGGCGTTAATTGCGATTATTCAGTTCAGAAGCTGCTAGAAAAGGAGTTGGTGGAGATTGCGGGCAGGGCTGAAGGACCAGGAAGACCATTGTTATATACCACTTCTGAGAAGTTTATGAACCATTTTGGGTTAAAATCGCTTAAAGATTTACCGAAGATCAAGGAATTCGAGAACGCTGGAGATGAGATTGGTGCACCAGAAATTGTGCCTCAGGAAGAAGTGCCACAGGTAGATGAGACCCCAGTGGATGCAGATGCTGAGATCCTGGATACGCCACCTGAACCGGCTGAAGTAATGGAGCTTTCGGACGAAGAAGAATAGAATAAAATGGAACACAAAAAAGAAACGACAGCACCTATTATCAATAGAGTGGCTAATAGTGGCTTAAAAGTGATTAACCTGGAAAACTACTTTCCTTCAAAAACGATTGTTCCATTTGATCTGAAAGCTTACTTATTCAAGGAGCTCATCCTAAAAGAAAAAGACTTCCGTGCGGCTCTCAGAGAGATAGACTGGACAGCCTACAAAGACCAGATAGTTACCGTTTATAATTCTAATGATGCGATTATACCCGTCTGGGCATATATGCTTGTATCCAACTACTTGGTTGACCATGCAGCATTTGTCTTTCAAGGCACCTCAGAAGAGTATCTGAAGTTTTATTATCAGAATGTAATAGGAGAGATGGATGGTGCTGATTATGAGGATGAGAGAGTAGTTATTAAAGGCTGTAGTAACAAGCCTGTACCTCCGTCTGCCTATGCGGCCATCAC
>CAZPUF010000227.1:0-4422 GCA_964589705.1 uncultured Saprospiraceae bacterium
ACTTGTTAAAAGATGTTAGCCTAGATAACTTGATTTCCAGCATTGAGTTGGTGGTCAGCGGGCAGTCTGTATTTGATAGTCGTGTCAATGCGGATGACTTGCCTAAGCCGAATAAAAATAATATTCATGCGAGTTTTGAAGAAATATATGAGCTCTATCTATCCCTTAGTACGGTAACTGTGCCTTTGGCGATTCTACTATTGCCATCTTCATCTTCTATCATGAGTACCCAATAGTAAGCACCTTCAATGACTTCTTCATTATCAAGATTGACCCCGTTCCAGTCGTTATTATATCTGTTGGTTTGCCATACCAATGAGCCCCATCTATCAAAGAGTTGTATTGCTTGCGTCCCATCCACACAGGAGATAAATAAGTTCTCGTTAGCAAAGTCTCCATTTCCAGGCGTGATTATAGGTGTACTCTCACATACTTCTGATGGAGGTGGTATAACTGGCTCGCAGTCTACAGTAAATATCCTTGACTCCTGACAGCCGTTAGAATCAGTGATGGTCACTAGGTAGCTTCCACTCTCAAGTTCTTCGAGGATGTCTTCTGCCACAAAGCTTGAATCTCTGATCATCCAATCATAGCCAAAAGTGCCTGTACCGCCGCTGACGTCAATGTCAATAGACCCTAAGCCTGTCTCATCATCACAACGGATATCATCTATTACATCTATAGCATTAGGGGAACCTATAGTTAAGTTATCGGTAAAGTCCCAGTCATTGCCATTGCCATCTCTTACCAATAAGGTATAACTGGCAGCACACAAGCCTCCAAAGGAGAAAGGACCGACTTCATCTTGAGGAATTGTGGTCACATCCTGTGTGGATGTATTGAATAAGGTAATTAGATAAGGACCGGAATCTCCATCTTGTACAATTTCTCCATTGATGACACCTTGGCATAGCTGATCACCTGCACACAAGGTCTGAGAGTCAGTGACACCACTAAATGTCAATATTGGATCTTCAGGATCTACCGGATCTTGTGTATCTACAAGTCCTACGCAGTTTATCGTCTGATCAAATTCAAAGGCACAACCAACATTGTCTGTCACTACTATGGTCACAGGCTGTGTGAAGCTTAGCGTATCATCTAAATCCATGACTCTGTCTGATAAATCAAGTACAAACTCATCAGATAGCAATACCATATTCTCATCAAACCACTGGTAATTATAAGGTGGCGTCCCTCCGTCCACTGGAAAGGAAGATACACACTCATTAGATACATTGATAGGACCAGACTGTATAATAGGTGAAACACCTTCATTTATCATAAATGGTATCACGATAGGTGCTAGACCAGAGTCGTCAGATATAGTGACCTCATAAGTGCCTTGTGGTAGGGCATAAGTACTGCTACCTGCATTTACTGTAGCCGTTACTGGAGGTGTGGCAGAGCCGTCCGTTGGTCTGATATTAATAGCATAAGGTTCGCAACCGCCGCCCACAGTCACCTCTGCGCTTCCATCAGAAAAACTACATGGCGATGTATCCATTGGGACTACATTTGCTTCAAGATCATCTGGTATCTCATCTGGAATGGTAAAGAAATCTACGACCATTCTTCCAATATTATCTGTGACCTCCACTCTATAACTTCCTGGTAATAAATTATCACTTCTGGAGCAAGGTATTGGTCCTTGATTATCCAAAATAAGTACACATCTAAGTGGTGCACAACCTCCAGAAGTGGTAATGTCTACACTACCACCAACTCCAGTACAAGAGTTACCTGGTATTATTGCTCCATCATCTACCTCTACAGTTGGTGGTGGTACAGCTATTAATGACACAGTTACCACACTAACATCAGTTTGGTCTGCTTCATCTCTCGCAGTAACAGTATATGTTCCTGCAGGTACGGCACAAAGATCTGTTATTGCTGGATCGAATGAGATAGTCACTTGTCCTTGACCTCCAGTTGTGGTAGCAATTATTTTGCCCAATTCTCCACATTCGGTAGCAGGCTCAGTAGAAGCAGATAGAGATGGTCCTGGCACCATACAATCGTCATCAACTGTGACAAACGCTACCTCTTGGCAATTATTGGCATCAGTAACCTGAATTCTATATGTTCCAGGCACTATCCCTATAAGGTTAGAAGCCGTTGGACTTTGTGTCAGAGGAGCTGTACCTCCTATAGGATTGGCCACTATTCTTCCAAGTATAGGATTACCCATCGCATCACAATTGGCATCAAATACTTGAGGATTAATAGATATAGGTAATGGTTCTACAATGGTGTAGGTCTGTGTAACAGCATTTGCACTACCTGTCTGATCAGTAATGACCAAGGTGTAAGTTCCAGCACACAGGCCACTTATTCCAGATACACCATTACAATTGCTTGTCTGAGAAAATCCATTTGGACCAGTCCAACTACAAGAAATTGTTCCTGAGCCTCCAGTAAACTCTTGAGTTATACTTCCTGAGCACTCTCCATTACATCTTATATCATTGACGCTGGAAGCGCCAAAATTGAGCGGAGGATTAGTTACAACGCAATTTGCAAACAATGATCCCGCATTTCCTGAAGCGGCTATAGGCTCGTCAGGATCAGCTTCATTGGTTACAACCAAGAAAGCAGCTTGAGATGCATCCTCAAGGATACTGATCGGTGTAGACTCTTGACAATTAAGCTTTACGTCATAACAGATACTATAATATACTTCTCCATTAGGGATAGTCCTTCCTTGTAATCCTGGGTCTGACCAAGCTAGTTTGACAATACCTGGTACAGTAGTATCAAAAAATCCAGGATTTAATGTAGGTACATTAGGATTGATATTCGCGATCTCTCTAAAACATAAGAATGAAGGATCATGTGTAATATTCCATTCTGTAGCCACTACATCAGTAAAGTTCAATACAGTTATATCCACACAAGTAACTGATGGCACTGTATCTACTGATTGCTGCCCTACAGAAAATTCAAATGGTAAGATGGTATCTGTCTTCAAGATAATATTACCAGCAGTCGTGGTGTGACCAACTGTCATCGTCGGCACAGTCGGATCAGGGTCTGCTTGGCCAACAGCAATATCTGTCAAGCCAACTGATTCTCCGTCAAACAAAGTCAATGGAGATGCATCTCCAATATCGCCTATAATATCGAAGCAAACTTCTAAGAGGACTTCACCATTTGGGATCGTTTCTGGATTGTCACCTCCTGACTCATCAAACCATGAGAAAGATAATTGTCCTTGACTTACCTGTGAGGTATTGGTTTGAGAATCAGCAAAGAATCCTGTTAGTTCTACATTATCAAACTCATCATACTCTAAGACCGTAGGGTCCCACATCAAACTAAAATCTAATTGCGCTATACTCTCGAAGTTGTTGACTACGAGTGGTATACATATATCATCTACCGCGTTAGGGTCTACACAGATTTCTGGAAATATGAATTCTACAACTACATCTGACGTATTACATCCTAATAATACATCTACATCGCCCGGTGTCAAATCAAAACCAAGTGGTGTCGACGGATTAGTAACGGGACCAATCTGCTGTGACACTGAGATGGTAGATGGGTTGTTGCCCATAGCTACTACGGTAGAAGTATTTGATATCTGTCCGACTACTTCAAAACAGATTTCCATAATGGTACTACCATCTTGCGCTGTAAATGGTGTAGCCCCAGCATTAGGGTCATCCCAGATAAATCCTAGTAATCCTGCACCAGTCTGAACTTCGTTGAGGTTGGACCCGGCATTGAATTGAGGAAGCACAACATTTTGCAGACCTGTATATTCTAATTGTGATGGGTCCCAATTGAAACTTCCATTAACAGAACTGATCGCAATAAAATTATTGACTGTAAGTGGCAGACAAATGATATCTCCACAATCTCCTTCACCATCTCCTACTATAAATTGCACATCAGTATCCATTGGCGGTGGTGGCGGTGGTGGCACAGCACCAACAGTAAAGGTGCCACTGTCGACTGTAAAGTCTAGCGGTATCGCTGGTCCTCCGCCAGGTGGTTGCTGCGAGACAGATATATCTGGCAACGAATCATCCATATTAAGTAAGGACATGTCCCCTGTTGCGCCTATCACATCAAAACATACTTCAAGCATATTATCTCCATCTGCTAATGTGAGTGGATTGGCACCAGCACTGGGATCATCCCAGATAAATCCAAGTAATCCCTGATTTGTCTGTGTATCATTGAGATTACTACCAGGAGTAAATCCAGTAAGTGGTGTATTGCCAATCCCAGTATAGCTTAATACATCTGGGTCCCAAGTCACTGTACCGGTTACTGCTACTATATCTATAAATCCTGCTACGGTAATAGGTATACATACATTATCTCCATTTTCTGCAGAAAGGTCATTGAAATTGAATACAACTGAAGAAGGCGGTGGCGGTGGTGGCGGTGGTGGCACACCAGCTACTGTAA
>CAZPUF010000228.1:0-4372 GCA_964589705.1 uncultured Saprospiraceae bacterium
GGCTCAAAAGTATATATGGTGTTGATCTCAATACTTTTGAATATGATACTGGCTTTAATACCGACCTTCATGCGATTGTAGAAGACATCGTCAATGACCACGATTCGGATTATAAATTGTGTTTTGAAGAAACCGTAAGTAACAATCCAAAGGTAACTTGCGATAGCACTTACGCTGTCATTGTAGAACAGGACATCACCTATGCAGGAGGATTGAGCCATGATGACACTAGTCCTACGACCTTTGCGATTCCATTAAAACTAGATGTATATGTCCCAGACAATGATTCAGAAAACAGACCTGTGTATATGTTTGTCCATGGCGGTGGATTTAGTGGTGGTTCAAAACAACAAGAAGCTATAGTGGACATGGCCTACTATTTTGCCTCCAGAGGTTGGGTTTTTGTATCTATCGATTATCGACTATCATCTGATATCGGCACTATACATACTGGAATCGTACCGCCAGAATGGGAAGCAATCATAGGTCAAATTCCTGACCCAGAAGATATTCCTCAATTCCTCGCTGTCTACGTTGCTCAAAGAGACGCCAAAGCTGCGATGCGGTGGATAGTGGCCAGTGCTGACAATTATAATATCAATACTGATTACATTACCGTAGGTGGTGGATCGGCAGGTGCAACTACTGCCATTGCTTTAGGTATTTCCAACCAGGAACACTTCAGAGATGAAATTAGTCAATCAGATGACTCTACCCTATCATCGACTAATTTGGATCAAACGTATGAAATAAAAAGCATAGTCGACTTCTGGGGATCGAAATTAGCTCTAGAAGCACATGAAGGCATCTATGGTATTCATCATTTTGATAGCGCAGATCCTTCTTTGTTTATCGCTCATGGCACGGAAGACCTCACTGTTCTTTTCAGCAGAGCAGAAGAACTTGTAGAGCTGTATGATTCTACAGAAGTCCATGTCGAACTCAATACATTAGTCGGTCGAGGCCACGGTGTCTGGGGAGCTACTGTGGATGGGAAGAGCTTATCAGACTTGTCATTTGAGTTTCTAGTAGAGCAGCAGGATTTGATTATAAATGATGGCTGTGATGAAGAGACAAATGATTTTGATCTCTGCACCGAGGATAATCGTTTCACTGAAATCGAAGTCTTTTCTGAAGATGAAATCGACTTTGACTTTGATATCACCTATGCTAGGGACGTCATCGACTGGCAAGGCAATTCTCAAGATTTGACGATGGATGTTTACTATCCTTCTTTATCTATAGACACCTTAGAAAAGAGACCATTTGTCTTATTACTCCATGGAGGTGGATTCCAGGCTGGTTCTAAAGCAGTCTTAAGAAGACATTGCGAAGAATTTGCTTTAAGGGGCTATGTTGCTGCCACACTTCAGTATCGCTTGGGATGGGACACAACTAATCCCATTGATCAAGTGTCAGCCAGTTATCGTGCTAATCAAGATGCTCATGCGGCGATGAGATTTGTAACACAGAATGCAGCTATTCTTAACATTGACACCTCTGCTATGTTTATTGGTGGTCAGAGTGCAGGTGCTATTGCTTCACTTAATCTCATATATATTGACCAATTAGAATGGACTACAGGTTTTCCAGAAATAGTATCAGAACTTGGACTTGTAGCTACATCAGGAAATGACCTGACCAATACATTTAGTATAAAAGGCGTATTTAATAACTGGGGAAACAATCGAGGGTCCACCATGCAAGTTGAGGAGATGATTCCGAGTATCGCCTTTCATGGTGCCTTGGACATGACGGTTCCTTTTGGCATCACCCCACTAGGTGCTTTTGGATCAGGTGCGCTTCACGATTTATTATTGGATAATGGTGTCTGCTCAGAAATTACGGTTGACCCACAAGGTGGACATGGCATATATCAAAATGCAGAGGGTATAGAATTTCGAGTAGCCAGAGCCAGTTGTTTTTTCAAAAGTGTATTCTGTGACGACTGTAGTACTTTTTATACAGAAGAGCAGGTGTTTGCAGATTGCAGTATCAATGTTGCAGTAGATAACGATGGAGACGGCTTCATCGCTGAGGATGATTGCGATGATAATAATCCAGACATCAATCCTGATGCCATTGAAATACCAAACAACGGCATCGATGAAGATTGCGATGGGCTTGATCAGACGACCGCCACCCATGAAATCGCAAACAGCATTGTAAATATATACCCTAACCCAACGAGAGATTATATAAATATAGAGGTCACCGGCGCATTCGATTTTGAGGCGACGTTATATGACCTAAATGGACAAAAAATAAAAGCCGCTTCTAACTGCACTAAAATTGAAGTGGGGCTATTGCCGTCGGGAATATATTTACTTGAATTACAGGACAGCAGGTCCAGCAAGAAAATAATAGAAAAAATAGTGGTGGAGAGGTAGGCAACTCAACTTTGGCATTTATTGAAAAGGGAATATCTTTTTCAACTCAACCCTGGCCCTTCTCTTCAAAGATAAGGGAGGGCTTTCCGCTATAGCCATCATATAAAATATCGTGTTGTTTACCCTCTCTTTTAAGCTCTTGCAAGAGAGGGTCAGAATCAATGTGAATTGATTCTGGGTTGAGTTGAATTAATCTACTAGCCTTCAATCTTAAGTTGAATAGTGGCGCTAGGTTATTTTGATCTTAATGAAGAAATCAACTTAGGAGCTAAGAAAAGTGAAAAACAGATAATCGACCCGTAGATATTTATAGCTAACAAGTCTGAGTACTTACCCGTAGAGAAAAGAAATCTTTCTGGCAGAGGCCAGAGAATCATCAGCACCACAGCTATAAAGCCTCCCAAGACAGAAAGGTAAAAAGATATCGGCGGCACTTTCAACCACCAGAATAAAAATATAGGAGCTAGACCAATAACTACAGTCCCGCTATAGGTCGTCGCAGAAATAATGTCTGGATTGAAGAAGACAGGTACTGTACCAGCCAATGCAATCACTACCATAGAAATCCTTCCCCCAGTCAATGTAGGGCTGGCAATCTTAAGATCCAGATGCACCATTTTTGAAAACGAAGAAAAGGTACTGTCCAAAGTAGAGGCAGCAGAAGTGATCATGATAAAATTCATGACTAACATCATAGGTACACCAAGCAGCTTAGCCACCTCCACAGGTGCCTGACCACTGACGCCTACCATGCGTCCATAGACACCTACAAAACTGAAAAGGATAATACACAGCATCCCAATCACTGCAGACCATAAGTAAGCTTTCCTTGTCGTCTTGGCGTCTGTCACAAAACCTCTGTCCGTCATCACTGGATCATGAAAGGGATATGAGAAACACTGAATCATAGCTAGGAATAGTAGATTAACGCCTTGAGACATACTCCAAGTGCCACTCGTCACAAAAGCGCCTATGTCCCAGTTTGTTCTTGGAAAAATCATAAACAAGATGACCATCAGCAAAACACCAAAAAGCATCATCTGAAGCATGTCTGTAAACAAAGAGCTGCTCATCCCACCTTTGATCGAATAAGCAATTGTCAAACTTGTAAATACGATCACAGCCAATAGATAAGGTGTAGTGCCTTCGTCTCCAAAATAAGAACCTATGACCATGGAATTTGACCATACCTCATTCCATAATCTAAAAGAAATCAGAATAGAAAAAATGATAAGAGCGCCTTTGCCAAATTTGCTTTCTAAGAAATGATGAATGGAGATAAATCCCCCTTTTGTTCGTAGCTTATATATAATCAATCCCGCCACTATGAAGGACAAATAATAGCCAGCATAGGCAACGCCTCCGACTATCCCATAACTTAAGCCTAGATTGGCTGAGTTTGTTATCGATTTTGCAAATAGCCATGAAATCACCAAGCTACTCGTCAAAAGAAAAAAGCTAGGCTTCCCACTTTCCCCTTCTCCCTTAAAAAACGCCTTTTGCGTTTTAGCAAGTGGTGCTAAGACAAAAAGTAAGAGGCTTATGCCTATTACAAGTATCCATTGTAGTGTATCTACTGACATATATTTCTCTTCTATACTAAGTTGAGATCAACTTTTCTCAATCCCTTCACACTGTAATATGCTTATCTGTCGCGTTTGAAAGAGGGGGAATCTTTCGCTTTCTTTGTAGATAACTAGTGCTAAAGGGAGCAATGATACCACTTTTTCATTTGTTATGGAATTGAGCATTCTGGATGGCCAGAAAAAGTGCATCTAGCTGAGACAAAAAATAATTGAAAATGAGAGAAGAAAAACTATCCATTCACTGGAAGATTTTGATTGGAATAGTCCTAGGGTTGTTGGTCGGATTGGTAGCAAGCAAATCTGAGATGGGCATTCATATTGTTCAGAACTTTATTAAACCTTTCGGAACAATTTTTATAAGAGTTCTAAAACTCATTGCTGTCCCTCTAGTTTTTA
>CAZPUF010000229.1:0-4349 GCA_964589705.1 uncultured Saprospiraceae bacterium
AAGCCTTGTTTGCCGTAACTTTACACCCGCTTGCCACATCAACTAGGCGAGAACCCAGCCTGATCCTATTTATTAAAACAAAAGACTGCAATCAAGATGAAAAATTTGATTCTATTGTGCCTATGTATTAATGTCCTCCATATTGGAGTGAATGCACAATGTGAGACGGGTGGCTTAGAAAGAGAAGCCATAGGTGTCATAGGCAATGATCATAGAGTAAATAATGCTTTTTCTTATGGTATGATTTCCTATCAAAGTCATGCTGATAACTACTATTACGCTTCTCCAGACGAGCCACTCTTTTACTTGGGATTTGGTAAGAGCTTGTGGGCAGCAGCCAAAGATATGTCGGGAGAGCTGATGATGTCAGCTAATACATTTCCTCAATTATCGCAACACGATTTTATACCAGGACCACTCAATAGTGAAACAGGAGAGCCTTTTAATCTTCCTTGCCAAACCTTCAACAGGGTATGGGTTATAAGGGAAATTGATGTTTTTGTGATGAGAACACTATTTGATCAGGACAATCTGACTATAGACGATATTGCAACAGACATACTTGAATGGCCAGCAAGAGGCAATCCTCACCTAGGAGTAGCGGCCTTAGACAGAGACTTAGCGCCGTTCTTTGATTTTAACGGTGATGGCACATATGACCCTCTAGTTGGAGATTATCCTTTGGCATTAGAAGAGAGTACTACATTCATACCTCACCAGTTTAGTTTTCTTATCTATAACGACAGGAGTGCTAACCTACAGACTCAAGGTCGTTCCATTGGTTTAGAGATCATGCAAACCAACTTTGTGGTTAATTGTACAGAGGAGTCGCCGTCTGAGGATGGTGTTTTTACCAGACTGACCTATAACTACCTTGGTCTGGAGCCGCTATCAGAATTGAAACTGGCGATATGGGAGGACAATGACATGGCTTGTAATCAGAATGATTATACGGGATGTGACTTAGAGCTTAATTGTAGTTACTTCTACAATGAGAGTGGTGAGACATGGAGAGATGAATGTCATGATCCAGATGTGCCAGATAACAATGGAGCTATCAGAACCAGTGTATTCTTGAATCATAGTATCAAGACCTTCCGTCATTGGTTTTTATTTGGTGTTGGCAATCCAATAGTACCAACTATAGACCCTACTGGTCCTCAGGAATTCTACAATTATATGACAGGACTGTGGAGAGATGAGACGCCATTGAGTCCAGGAGGCAGTGGATATGATCCTGCTGCTACAGAGACAACTTTGTTCTCATTTCCTAATCGGCCAACTGATAACGACGGATGGTCTATGCAGACGGCAGGAATAGAAATTCCTATAGACATTAGAGCTGTTACTTTGTTGGTTGACGAAACAGATGTGCAACCTGGCGCAACTGGCCATATTGATATGGTGGATCACTTTTTATATGACCCAACTACCAAGAGATTGGACGTATTCGAACAATGGCCTGAGGTGGTCAATAACTTGAAAGAGGAGTTCGAAATGATGAGAAACGGTGAATTTAGTTGCGGATTAGGTTTAGAGCTGTGTCTAGCTGATTGTGTCTGGCCAGGAGATGTCAATAGGGATGCCACTGTAGATAGCAAGGATATTATCGCTGCTGGAGTGCTTGCAGGATTTGATATAGATGATGGCATAGCTAGAGGTCTACAATCATCAGATTGGTTTGGATTTAATTCAGAAAATTGGTCTATTTCTCTTGGAGGCGTTAATGCGAAGAATGGTGATGTTAATGGAAGTGGGAGAATCAATGAAGCAGATCTACAAGATTTGACAGAAAACTTTGGCAACATAAGATCAGGTTATGTCCCTATAGATAGAGTACTCAATGAAAGTATTGACCCACAAGGCCTTCGAGTAGAACTGGAAGTGGATACAGTAAATTTGGAAAATGCGACTTTATTTGATAGGATAGTGAATACTGATGTAACGCTGGGTGATGAAAATAATGCTATAAGTGGTAGCCTTCATGGTTTGTCATTTGATATGCAGTTTGACACCAATCTTGTAGTACCATTTGTCAAAATAGATGAGATCGTTAGTCCATTATTTAATTTTGCTTTTGGTGATATGACCAATGCTATTAGAGTTGGAAATGAATTATTAGGAAACGATAATATTCAATATGGGTTTACCAATTTGGAAGGCAATGAGGTGACCATAGGCGGGCCATTAGCCAACCAAAACTTATTTATCAAGGATAATGCACGTACTGCTAATCCTGATGGTATAGATACATTGATGATTAGATTTTTCAATGTATGCGGTGTAGATAGTGAAGGTAATTCGGTAGACGTAGGTGTAATTACAGATACCTTAATAATCATGGGATTAGAGTTTGATCCAAATGTGGTCTCAGATACTCAAGACTTAGAGGCATTAGGCACAACCATCAGCATATATCCTAATCCGGCAGATAATGATTTATTTGTATCTATATCAAATCCAATAGAGGGTGCGGTGAGAATTATTGATATGCAAGGACAACGTATACATCAGCAACCTATTAATAATCAAGAACAGATACGCTTAGACGTTGGATATTTGACATCAGGTCTCTACATACTTCAGGTTGTAGATGATTCTGGGAAAATGGCAACTAAGAAATTTGTCAAGTAGTAAAGTAAAACTAAAGTTAATTAAGGGCAGGCTAATAGTCTGCCCTTTTTTTCTGTAAGTCTCTACCTAAGCATAGATATTAGATAACCAAATGTTAACTATTTCGACTTTCATAGCTATTAGTGTTGGCCCCACAACAGGTGGGTTTTATTCTCCTAATCGTTTGACAACCTCATCCAGAAAATCTTTTTTGGTTAATATCTTCAGAACAAAATCATTCATCCCTCTTTTTAGCTTTGTATTCTGTATAATATTGAGATCATTCATAAAGTAGGCAATCTCTGTGGTATTCCCCTTTTTGTCAGTAGCATAAAGCGCTTCAGTCAAAACAAATGCCGTAGAGCCGCCCTTCTTGCCAGCATGTTTGAGCCAGGCTTGATTACTGGGGTTTTGCATCAGTCCTTCAAGGCAGGGATTTAAATAAGAATGCACTTCTTGGTTAAAATAAGTTCTGCTATTGATTTTGCGCATGAGTTCAGCATAGTTGGAGACGGTAGAAGCCACCATTCTGTCTGACCACACTCTTTGTACGTCGATGTTCCTGTCCCCTATGTCTTCTTTATAGATGGGATCACCTTCTAGTTTATTATGTATCTTTTCTGTGGCCGAAATATACTCCTGATCTGAAGTATTTCTTAATGCCTCTACAAGTACTTTACCTTTTAAGTCAGGAAATAATTCTTTGCCAACAAATAACGATGATACTAAGTTATAGATAGGCGAGTGGTCTTTCATTCCAAGACTGTCCAATCTATTGTTGATTTGAATTAAACCCAATTTATTAGAGAGCCACTCAGTGTTAGCATTGGAGCTATACAAAATCATTCCTTGCACAATCTTTAGTATGGACACTTCATCTCTTCCGATAGTACGCAGCCAGGCTGGATGAGCGCCACCATCCGTATTTGGTATAAAATATTTATCCAATTCAGCAACGGCAATTAACTCGTTAGGATCAATGATACCTGCAGCGGCTTGTTCTGCGTATTCTATAGCAATAATGATTTTGACCGTACTCGCAAGTGGCATCATCTTGTTGGTGTTCATTTCTACGAAAGACTCCCCATTACGCATCAGTTTGATGGCGGAATTCTCCTTGTTGTCAGCCAAGTGATCAAGCACAGTATTAGCATCAGCCTTAATGAGAAAGGACATAGACAAGAGTGAAATGCCAGCCAAGACGAGTGTGCCAAGTAGTATGTATAGTGTGGTTTTGAGCATATCTGAGTGTGATAAGTTAAACTTGGATTGAAACGAAGTTACCATTAATGGTCCTTTAATAAAAATAGTTATTAGATCATTAAAGCGGATTAATCGACGGAAATAATGGGTGAATTATTCTATCTTGATCTTAAGAGTCCATATTGTTAAATTAATAATAACCGACATGAAAAATCTTATATTACTACTTGCCATTGGTCTCACATTGGTTTCGTGTTCCCGAAAAATACTAGTCCAAGATGCTTATCTCACTCAATCTGATAGAGGATTATCAGATCAAGATGTAAGAGTTGAGACTACTTTTGCTGGGGATGCTTACTCATATATTACCTTTCAATTAGATATAACCAATAATACTACCGACTCGATCAGATTGACTGAAAGAGACGTCGAACTTATCTATAATGCTGACAGAGGCAGAAATCAATATCTGAAACCCATTAGAAAGGTGGATATAATTAGTGACCTAGAACAGGCAGAAGAACGATTGGCTA
>CAZPUF010000230.1:0-4319 GCA_964589705.1 uncultured Saprospiraceae bacterium
TTACTAAAGAACTTCCAATTCTTAGCCAAGTCAAATGACTCGTACATACCACCATCAGTACCCACTAATAGATAATTTGGATCATTCTTTTTGAAAGCAATCGCGTGATTATCGGAGTGCTTGTAAGTCTCAGATATCCGTCTGAAGTTTTTTCCACCGTTATCAGATACTTGTATACGTACATCCATCAAATATATACGGTCAAAGTTGTGAGGACAAGCATAGAGCTCTTGATAGTAATGAGGTCCTGTACCTCCCGAGATGGCATCAGACATTTTCGTCCAGTTGCCGCCTTTGTCCGATGACCTGTACACCGCCCCTTTTCTTCTATCTAATTCTATAGCGGCATATAATATATCAGAATTATGAGGAGATATGGCTAAGCCTATCTTACCCATATTAGATGAGGGCAATCCTTGGGTGAGTTCTTTCCAGTTCTTACCGCCATCCACTGATTTCCATAATCCAGTACCGGGCCCTCCACCTATGTAGGCAGCGACTGTCCGATGTCTGTCCCAGGTTGCGGCATAAAGCACATCAGGGTTACGTGGGTCTATTTCAATTTCGGTAGCGCCCGTCCATGCATCATCTCCGAGTACACGATTCCAAGTACTCCCACCATCTGTAGTCATGTAGACACCCCGCTCACCGCCTTTACTCCAAAGAGGACCTTGAGAAGCAACCCACATAATATTACTGTTAGACGGATGTATGACGATCTCAGAAATATGTTCTGAATCTTTGAGTCCCATGTTAGACCAAGTCGCTCCACCATCAGCACTTCTATAGATACCATCGCCAAAACTGACATGACGTCCACCTACATTCTCTCCTGTACCTAGCCATACGACACTAGGGTTCTGTGGATCTAGCGTAATACATCCTGTAGAATAACAACTCTCTTTATCAAATAATGGTATCCAAGTGTTACCCGCATTTTCAGTTTTCCACACCCCACCCGATCCGACGGCGATGTACCAGATACTTTCATTTTCAGGGTGTATAGCTATATCTGCTATCCTGCCTGACATAAATGCAGGGCCTATAGATCTGAACTTAAGGCCACTGAAGTTGTCTGCAGTCCATAGATCTTTGTCCTGTGCTGATAGGCATACACCTAAGCTTAGGATAACAAGTGCTAAGATTATTCTTTTCATTTTGATTTCTTTTGTTTTCTTGCTAGCTGTAATGTAATGAATCGAATAAAATAATTAGAGTAATTGATAAATTTTAGACTATAGATCTAAGCAAAAAATTATTCTATCATTATCTGAGTTAAATAAATTGCGTCCTGCTTAACCTTTGTCCACCCCCTACTTAACTTGTAATTATCTCAATCATCTTATGTTTTCCATGACATAGCTAGCTTAATAATTAAGATCCGATTGGATTAGTAAGGTTCTTACATAATATTTGTGAGGAATAATTTTCATTACACAGTTTACATTATAATCATGAATCAACTTCTACCTACACTGGTTTTATTATCATTGAACATATCTTTATTTGCTCAAATAAGTTGGACAGAATTAGAGCCTCATAATACTGAAAGAACCCAAATAGAGACAGTAACCTCCGAGGGCGACATAATAGGCACCTTAAATTACCCGCCGATGTTAATCATATCCGATAACCAAGGGGATACATGGCGTATACTCTATCAGGGGGATTTGCTCCAAGAAATTCCAGATAACATACTATTTAAAGAAGATCAAAATGGGCAACTATTTGTAGCATTAAAGCACATTTTATATAAAGTAGATATAGAAAATAGTTCACTTATCTCTACCGGCATAATAGATGATCCTTGGAATCAAATAAGAGATTTCGAGTTTGCTGCCAATGGAAATGTTCTACTTGGAAATGATAGACATCTTAAATTATTTTCTGAAAATGGACAATTAATAACCAAAAAAGAATGGATAGTTACCTTCTGTGCCTTTACACCTAATTATTCACAAAATGACAATCATTACCTTGGCATAGTAACTTTTAGTGGTTTAACATGGCAAATAATTATTGATCCTGATCTCGAAGAAATAAATTATCAGCGCATATTTTCGCATTCTCCTAGATGGGTTTCTCCTGGGTCAGTCTATAAACAAGATGGAAGACTTTTTGTGGATGATAATTATTCAGATACAATTGGAATATGGTCAGAATTTGTATTAGGTGATGATAAAAATAGGAGAACAAAATCTATTGCCTTAGGAAATGGAAAAATTCAGCTATTAAGTAACTTGGGAAATTTTGAATCGCTGGATAATGGGGAAACATTTAGTCCAATTTTATCAGACGATTTAAGATGGATTGCACAGGACTTATGGTATCATGAGAATGCAGGAGTATATGTCTCATATAATTGGAGCAGTTCATTGTCCCTAATTTCAACGAATTCTAACTCCATCAAAGACCTCAATCTTGATGTTGGTAATCCGTTTTCGTATAGTATAGAAGTAGCTTCAGAAAATAGCTTGTTTCTCAAATGTGATGTATTCTATAAACAAACCAGTCAAAAAGAATATTGGCATTCGTTAGATATCCCATGGCCCTGCACTAATGCTTACGCGTCACTACCCAACGGACGCATTATATCGAATTACTGCATATCTGTGGATGAAGGAGAAACTTGGGCTGAGCATGATACTACAAACTGGACCCCACTTAGATACGGACCAATAATAAAAGACAATCACATTTTTTCTTTTTCACGTAATTCAATAGCTGTAAGTACAGACTCTGGCCTATCAAATACGATTTATGCTCAATGTAGTTCATCCTGGTGTTCTCCTGATATTTACTCGAGTGATACAGAGTTTGGAATCGGACATGTATATACTAAGGGAGATAATCAATCAGTCAAAAAGAGAAATTTCAATGGTGAAATTCTTCAAAAAATCGACCCTCCCTTTGGCAATTATATTAACATAGATTTCGTGACCTCATTTAAGGACAGTCATTTATATATACTTTATAAAGATTTTTTAGGTCAATTTTACATAGGCAGAACCTTTGACCAAGCTGAATCATTTGATTATGTGGAACTTGATTTTTCTACAGAACTGGATGAGCCTTCTTTATATACTGATCATCTAGGAAACATCTACATACTAGAAGATAAAAAGCTATTCATTAGCCATGATAAAGCTCATTCTTGGTTAGACATATCACCTCAGTTTCCAATGTTACATACTATCAATAATATAGAGATAGGGTGGGATAATCATATTTATCTTGCTACTGATGGCACTCCAGTTCTGAAGTCTGCTCAGCCACTCAGCATGCTCACATCCGTAGATGATACCTTTGAGAATGACAACTCAGTTGAAGTTTACCCAAATCCAGCTTCCAACAATATCTTTATTTCCACTGAGCGCCATTTCGAATATTTCCAATTGGTTGACATACAAGGAATCGTACTCTTAGAAGGAATCCTGACTGACAACCAGATTGATGTAGCCAATCTCCCATTGGGAACATACTTTTTGAGATTGAAAGCTGAAGATAATATCGCCGTAGAAAGAGTGACGATATATTAATTTGAATTAGGTTATGCAGAAATAAAAAGCCCTAATATTCAAATTTATTGATTATTAGGGCTTTGTTATGTGATCGCGGCAGGATTCGAACCTGCGACCGTCTGCTTAGAAGGCAGATGCTCTATCCAGCTGAGCTACGCGACCTGCTTTTGGAAGCGGGTGCAAATATAAGAGTATTCTTATTTCAGATGCACTCTTATACTTCACTTTTTATTTATATCCTTTCGCCTACTAAGAAACAGTCATCTCCTATAAAGCCACTCCCATCCGTAAACTCTAGTCTCAGATTAAGTGGTCCTTCTATTGTCTGCTCATCATCAGAGATAACCGCATTGCCTAATCCGATGACATCCACAGTAATATCTATGGTATCCATTCCTAGCGGTAGAAAGTTAGGAATCGTGAAATTTTGCAGTGTATCGTCTATTGTAAGGGTATTTCCTGACACACTTCCTTCCAGATTAACTGGTATTCCGTCTATCTGAAGCGTCAATATCACCTCAAAAGCATCCGTAATATCTACCGGCTCACTAATGGAGAACATGAGACTGTCATTATCCAATCTTTCAGTAAATACTGGATTAGAGCATCGAAACTCACCCAAGTAATTGCTAAAGAATCGATCTCTATTGTAACTGGTACAAGTGCCATCATCAAGAAGTGCTTCCGAATCAAAGTTGTCTGATGTGGGATCTGTACAGCCGTTTTCATCTCCTCCGCATGATGCTAAGCCGATTAAAAGGCTAATAAAAAGGCCATAAAATGTATATTTTACCATAG
>CAZPUF010000231.1:0-4306 GCA_964589705.1 uncultured Saprospiraceae bacterium
GACTTCCAGGTCATATGAATGTCTTATTGGCTGAAGCCAATGTCCCTTATGATATTGTCCTAGAAATGGATGAGATTAATGATGACTTGGACGAGGTAGATGTGGTGCTGGTCATAGGTGCTAATGATATCGTTAATCCAAGTGCATTGGATGACCCCAACAGTCCGATTGCAGGCATGCCTGTTATCCAAGTATGGAAGTCAGGACAAGTCATCGTGATGAAGCGTTCAATGGCAACTGGGTATGCTGGTGTACAAAACCCATTGTTCTTTAAGGATAATACCTTAATGCTGTACGGGGATGCTAAAGACAGTGTGCAGAAAATAAATACAGCCTTAGGATAGCAATCCAAGTGAGCTCAAAATTTACCAAATCGCAAGATAGAGGATGTCCAAATTCACACATATAGATGCATCAGGTCAGCCAAACATGGTCGATGTCACAGAAAAGAAAGTGACAACCAGAACTGCGGTTGCGCACACCACCATAGTACTGGGAGAAGACGTTATCCAATCTCTTAAGGACAATAATTTCTCGACAAAGAAAGGGCCAGTCTTCCAGACCGCAATTGTTGCTGGTAATATGGCAGTCAAGAAAACCAGCGAACTGATTCCACTTTGCCATCCACTAGCGATAGGCAAGGTCCAAATTGATATTGACCTCAATGACAAAGATGAAATCGTCATAGAATGTATGGTCAAAGTCGAAGGTAAAACTGGAGTAGAAATGGAAGCGCTGACTGGTTGCAGTGTAGCAGCATTGACCGTGTATGATATGGTGAAATCTTTTTCCCATGATATCCTGATTAAGGAAACAAAGTTGATTTCTAAGACTGGTGGCAAAAGTGATTTCAATGCCAGCTAAGCATCAGAAACATACAAAGCTGACCAAGCCAAAGGGCGGTCGCTTTCACAGAAATGAATGGACTGTGATTGGAGCACCTTGTTCTGTGCTCAAGGAGTTTGTAGTCTCTGTCTCAGAAAAACTACAACAAGCTAATATGACCTGTGGTTATCTGGATATGTCTCATAATGCAGAAGACATGAATGAAGGCATGGATCTCATCATGGAAGATAAGCTGAGTCACTGGACTATAAAAAGTAATAAAGCCTTGTTGGAAAAAGATTTTCGAAAGCAATTTTTACCACTTGATTGTTTGTTTGTCAATGGCAATCACTACAAAGGTGATAAACAAATTGTCTTTATACATCCTAAGAAAAAAGAGTCACTAGAGAGGAAGCTAGACAGATTAACCAATGTACAAATGATAGTACTTTGTGAAGGAGAATCCAGCTACTATGACTATCTTAAAGAATATGTCAGTAATGAAGTTTCGGTTATAGACATAGCGCAGTTAGATGAGATAGCTGTTTATATCCTAGAACAAAGCAATGAAAACCAAGCACCACTGAAGGGTCTCGTACTAAATGGTGGCAAAAGCCAACGCATGGGCTCAGCAAAAAGTCACATCAACTATCACGGCAAACCACAGTCTGAATACGAAGCTGATCTTCTCAAGCAATTTTGCACAACCACTTACTTGTCTACATCTCAGCATAGTGTCTCTGAAGAAGGTTCGAGCTATGAATCTATCCCTGACACCTTTATTGGATTAGGTCCATTTGGAGGTATCCTCTCAGCTTTTAGAAAAGATCCAAATGCAGCTTGGCTAACAGTCGCTTGTGACTTGCCATACTTAGATAAAGAAACTGTTGCACAGTTGGTTCGTGCCAGAAACACATCCAAGGTAGCCACTTGCTTCTATAATCCAGAAACTGATTTTCCAGAGCCACTTATTACTATTTGGGAACCACGTGCTTATCCTATTCTACTTGACTACTTAGCGCAGGGATATTCTTGCCCAAGAAAAGTGCTCATCAATTCTGACATAGAAATGATAAAAATGGCTGACCCTATAAAAATGAAAAATGCCAATACGCCAGAGGAGAGGGTAGAAGCGGAAGGGTATCTAAAAACTAGAAAGAGGTAAAGAGACATTTGACAAGAATTGTGCTATGTCAATACAGTACCTTCACCTCCTGCAGACTATCATTCATATATTCTAGTTAAACTTCAATTTATAACTATCCCATAAGAAGTCATTACAATTTTCATTGTCTATAAACATATCTACCTTTATATCAGGACGAGTTACATATGGTTCTATTTCTAATTCAAGATAAAAAGCAGTGCCAACATTGCCATCAGCGATAAATGATTGGGTGCTTGTAGCACTATCATATTGTCCTACTTCCCAACCTTGATTATTTAAAAAACTGGACACATTCCACCCTTCGCCAGTAAGCTTAATTGTAACTATAATGTCTTCATAGATCTCCAAGTCCATAGACACGATTCCTTCACCTAAGGTTGCATCATTGTCAAGGACACCGTCTTTGGGATATATACTATTCTCTACATTATTAAATAAACGAGAATCACGAACACCATTGACTATAGATTCTACATGAAATATTTTACAACTATAATCAAAAAGTGCTTCATAATAACCATATCCGTTTGCAGTTAACTCGTATATATTATTGTCTCCATCAGTTCTTTCAAACACGTCCCATCCATAGACCTCAGGAATGACAAGATCTCCTTCTATAATATATTTGACCTCAAAGCCATCTGGTATCCACAAGGCTATTCCATAATTTTCTTGATACTCATCTAAGTAACTTGAAGTGAAACTGCCATCAAATCCAAGGATATTACTACTCCCTTGTTCCTGTAGTATCAGATTTCTAGGACCAGAAAGACTTGGCTCTATTCCATCTATCTTAATTTCTTTGACTCTTGTAGGTACTGAAGATCCGTTCTCATAAATTTCTATCCTGATTGTTCCGTCATTAACTCCCTGGATTCTTTCTTCCAAGTTTATTTCAAAGTCTAACATGCCACTTCTTGACGAAGTAAACTCCCTGCCACTGTCCAATAAATCCTCACTTCTATCTTCCCAGTCTCCTACAAACCAACCAGTATCCATTTGGCCGATTGAATAAGACCAATGGAAACCAACAATTCTTATCTTCAAATCAGAACCCTCCTCCAAATTAGCTGCTAGCGAATATCCCACAAAATCATCATACACAGCTGTTTCTAAAGCTAGGAGATTAAGACCATGTCTGCCATCTACAGGGTAAGTGATGCCAGAAGCAACCGCACAAGGTGTTTCCTGATTAAACATCTCAAGCTGCGTAGAAAAGTCTGGAATAGTAACAGTAATTTGTTCGTCTTTATACCACTCTTCTAAATGGGATTTTACCGAATTGGCATTGAGACGAGAAGCCACTGAGGCCAATGAGATACAAATACTTTCATCATCTAAAAGACCATCTTCCCTAAGGTCAAATTTAATTCTAGACACAAGAGCTGAAAGATCACCTACAGACAAATAGCCTTGTAATATAGATGAGATGGCGAGCAATGAGGCATTGCCATCATTATCTACTGTAATGTTTAAATCATCTAAATTGCTAGAACTAGAAACTTCCTGATAGAAGACTGCCAAAACTTCAGTTGCAGCTTGAGATTTTGCTTCTGTAAATGAAGACCCATTCGCTATAAGATATTCCACTCTATCTTTCTCTAAGGTTGTCAGTATATTGATATTGATAGTAGACTCATCAGAAAGATCCACTAAGGCAGATAAGCTTAGTGGCGCATCTGAGGTGTTGCCTGTAACTTCATTATAGTAGAAGCCATTTGATCTAAGTTCTACAAAAGGAGAAACAAGATCTAGATTAGCAAAACGAAATTGCCCGATATTATTATTAATTTCTGTCGTAAAGGTTCTACCGGTAGGAGTCAAATCTTGTTCTAACTCCAATATCGTCACAATAGTGCCGACAACATAAGGTCCTTTTTGTGAAGCGCCGGTCAATTCTTTGACCATAAAAACATCAGTATCGCTATCAGTTTCGCTATTTGTAGTTTCGTCTTCATTGTTCGTCTCAATAGGCTCAATGATATCTTCATCTTTAGTACAAGACTGTAAAGAGAGTCCAAAAATGATAGCTACAATTAGAAAACTAATAATGGAATGTAGTAGTTGTTTCATCGTAATTGGGATTTGTTTTAGTTTTCTTACGATTATCCAATCTCTATTCCAAAAGAAGACCAATTAACTCTATTCTCATTTTCTACTTTCCTACATTATCACTATTTCATTTTCTGCAAACTAGCTTACAAAAAAATAGATTTTATTATGGCAAAAGAAAATAACTTAAGACTGCTCCTGTCAGCGGTTAGCAAGATGGTAATTCGAAATAATACCACATTAATAATATCTTTCACCTAG
>CAZPUF010000232.1:0-4266 GCA_964589705.1 uncultured Saprospiraceae bacterium
CTATAAAAGTGATGTCGATGATCACAAAGAAAACGCTTTTTTTATTTTTCAGTAGCTTAATATTTATATCTCAATTAAATAGCCAGATTGATTTTAAAGCTGGAATTAGAGGAGGAGTACACAGTTTTGAAGTGCCTGCAGCACAATCAATTTTGCTTGGAGACCAAACCGTAGATTTTATAGATTCTCCTCTTGGGTTCCAAGTTGGAATGTTTGGTAAGCTTGATTTGAGCTTGATTTCAATTGAAACGAGAATTATGCTTCATTCTACTTCTGTCAACTACACGCTTGATGGTAGCAACGGTTCTTTGGTTGAAAATATCAGAACTGAATCATTTAATAACATAGATGTACCCCTTTTAATAGGTGTAGAAGTACTTTTTTTCGATTTGTTTGCTGGACCAGTAGCTCACTTGAATATTAGTTCCACCTCTGAGTTATTAGAATTGGATGGAGGAATCGTCTCTCAGTTTTCAACTGCAGAATATGGATGGCGTACCGGTTTAGGGATTGGAATAAAGCGATTTCATCTTGCTTTAGAGTATGAAGGCAATTTTTCAAGATTTGGAAACCATTTAAGTATAGGAGGGCTGCAATTCGATTTCGGTAATTCACCTAGAAGAGTACTACTATCTTTAGGCTACGAGCTTTTTTGAAAATATTTGGTTTATTGGAATGAAATTTGGCTAAAGAATACTAAGTGCATCTTACGTGCAACTGTTAAAACCAGAGAGCTTGATTTTTTCAAGCTCTTTTTTTAATTCACATTTACTGTTTGGAATACTTCAGAATGCTCATATTCTCTGAAGTCTACTTGTGTAATACCAGATATACCTTGCTCTTGCATATATACCCCGTATAATAAGTCCATGTTAGCCATGGTGGATTTGTTATGCGTGATAATGATAAATTGAGAGGCATACGAAAATCGGCGAATAAGCTTACTGAATTTCTGGATATTTAGATCATCAAGCGGCGCATCTACTTCATCAAATATGCAGAATGGGGCCGGCTTAAGAAGGTATAACGAGAATAATAGAGCAGTTGCGGTAAGTGTTTTTTCTCCTCCAGAAAGTTGATTTAGGACTTTTGGTCTCTTTCCTTTTGGTTTGGCGATAATTTCTATACCAGAATTTAAAGGGTCTTCCATATCAAAAAGTACTAAGTCACAGTCATCTTCTTCTGAGAAAAGGCTTCTAAATACTTCTTTGAAGTTCTCTTTTACTTTCATGAATGCTTCCAAGAACTTTTCTGTAGCATCATTATCAATCTCTTTGATTGTGTCTAATAGTGAGGCTTTTGCTTCTAAAATATCATTTTTCTGTGCCTCCATATTTTCCCATCTGGCTAATATTTCATCATAGGCCTCTACTGCCATTGGGTTTATTTCACCATAATTATCTAACCTTTTCCGGGTTTTCTCATAAGTAACAAGCATTTCTTCTATGCTTGTAATGCTTTCAAGAACTTCGTCTTTATTGATAGTTTTTATATCAATATTGAATTCGATTTTTAGTCTCTCCATGGAAGACCTAAGTTCGAACTCTATACCAGTCAACTCATCTTTCAGATTATTGATACTTAGCTGACTATCATTTGAAAGCTTGAAAAGCTTTTTAAGTGCAGATTCTTTATCAGTGGCTACAGATCTCTTAGAATAGAAGACTTTTTCTATTTCACCTAGTTCTTCTTGCTTGGAGTCTCTAATCTTGTATTGTTCGACAAGTCCATGCTCTATGTTTGCTAAGTCGCTATCACTATTACTAGATTTGAGATTTAGATTTGTAATTTCCTCTGAAGCCTTAAATGTCTTAGATTCTAGTTCTTCAATTTGGCTTTTCTTGAAATCTATTTCTTTGGATAAAGTACTTTGCCCATTTTGATGCTGGACCCACTCTAGCTGTGACCTATTAAATTGGCTGCTGACTTCACCAAAATCTTTGGCTATACCTTCGATTTGCCCAGATTGTTCAGATACAACAGCTTTTCTATTCTCTATTTCTTTGAGGAGTATTTGTAAACTTTGTTCCTTTTTGACAATTTCATTCGAGTTTCCTGCTTTTCCGGAGGTCAGTTGTTCAGATTTTTGAAGAAGTGATGTGATGCTTGCCTCAATATTGGTTCCCATTGTGCTAAGCTGAGCATGTTGAATTTCGATTTCACTTTTCTCTCTTGATAGTGCTTGTATATTTTTAAGCAAATCATCAATTGATGTAGCTTCAAGTTCTGATTCTAATCTTGATATTTCTGATTCTAATTCAGTGGCTTCTTTTTCAAGTTTACTTAGTTCTGATTTTAAATCCTTTATAGCTTGTTTTCGACCTATACGTTTTCCATCAAATAAACCGACGGAACCTCCAGTAATGATGTGCCTGCTCCTATTTGATTCTCCATCTTTTGACACATAGATCACATCTTCATTAGGAAAATCTTTAGCCATCACTTTTTCACTTTCAACGATGACCACATTAGCCAGAAGATGATGAATGAGAGATTGATATCTAGGATCTGATGATATTACACTGAGGGCTGGAATACCTAGATGGTCAAATAGGATATGCGTATTAGGTAAGCCCTCAAAGCTCTCTAGAATGAAAAAATTTGATTTCCCTTTTTGTGCTTGCTTGAGCAAGTTTATAGACTCCCTTGCTTCATCTATTGTGTCAAGGATAAAATAATCCAAATATGGCTGTAAATAGGTTTCTAAAGTACTTTTGTACTCTTCCTTGCACTGAATGATATCAGACAAGATAGGCTTTTTAGTATTCCATGATTGGTACAAGAATTTTGAAGAGTCAGGGAAGCCCTCCATGTTGTTGAGCATATCTTCTAGAAGATTCAGCTCATTGTTTTGTGCATCTATTTTTCGATGCGCTGACATAAGGGTTTCCTTTTTGGATGTAACCTCATCCGCAAGTATTCTAGACCTTTCTTCCTTTTCTAGCTTCTCTTTAGTTAATCGATCAAGATTCTCATTTATACTATCTAATGATTTTGTTGTTCCAGTTAAGGACGTACTTAGGTTCGAGTATTGAGATCGAAGTCGAGAAACATCAGAGAGAATATTTTGAATGTTGCTCTCGAAATTATCTGATTGGGATTTGATTTCAATAATGCTTTTTTCTAACTGGAAGCGATTGTCCTCAAGTTCCTTTAGTTGGTCCAGATGAGAAGAATTCTCGCCTTGTATGGCTAATCTTCTTTGTTCTATTTCTTCAAACTTGCTTTTCCAATTGTCGAAATTAGACTTAAAGTCAGCGCTCTTCAGATTAAGCGTTTTCAATTCTTCTTCCTTGGAAATTAATTCACCATTAAGCAGGTTTCTGGTTTCTTGAAATTCAACCTCATTTTTCTTAATCCTTTCCAGATTTTGAAGTATAAAGGATTTGTTTTGCTTTCCAATAGCAAGATCACTTTCTAGTTTTCTAATTCCTTCAATCAGATCACCAAACCCTCTCTGTTGCTCGGTTAGCATCTTTTCGTTATCCAGACTATCTTTCTTAATTTGTTCTATTTCTGCCTCGAGAGTATGTATATCTCTAGTATGTCCAGTATGCAACTCCAAGAGTTTGTTCATTTTCTCTTTGAGGCCTGCTTCTTTAGTTATAGATTCTTTTTGTGAATGAACCGCTTTTTGAATACTTAGCTCTTTGTAAGTTTCTTTAAGCTCATAGTATTTTTTAGTCCGCTTGGCTTGTTTTTCAAACTTCTTCAGATTGGCTTGAAGTTCAAAGAGAATATCTTCTATTCTGTCAAGATCTCCTTGTGTGTTTTTGAGCTTTAATAGTGTCTCCCTCTTTCTAGTTTTGTATTTAGAAATACCAGCTCCTTGCTCAAACATTTTTCTTCTAGCATTATCCTTGTCGGATAATATATCATCCACCATGCCGAGCTCTATGATGGCATAACTATTAGACCCAATTCCAGTATCTAAGAATAGATCACGAATATCTTTAAGTCTGCAAGTGACATCATTGATTCTATATTCAGATTCGTTAGTGTCATAGAGAATCCTTGAGACTTTTATAAAATCGTATTCTAATGGGATTAGATTCTTTGAGTTTTCGAAAGTCAAGGAAACCTGAGCCATTCCTGCCTTCTTCTTGCTTTTGGTTCCATTGAAAATGACATCAACCATTTTCTCCAATCTAAGCTCTTTACTCTTCTGTTCTCCCAGAACCCATCTTATCGCATCGACTATGTTGGATTTTCCAGACCCATTAGGGCCCACGATACCTATTATCTCATCATTGAAATGTATAGTAG
>CAZPUF010000233.1:0-4255 GCA_964589705.1 uncultured Saprospiraceae bacterium
TGAATTACGAATGTATAAATCAGATATAACTAGACAGACTATTTTAGAAATTACTGATTACTGCGATGATGATGAGGTGGAAGAGCAGCAAGACTTATGGTCAACGCAAATTGAAGCTTTGCATCTAGCATGTGGCGGATAGAGAAAGAATAGCTGCATGACTTTACAATACCCAAAATTCTCAAATTAATGACACTGGTTTATCCTGATTTAGCCGCTCTGATTCTCAGAGTTGGTTTCGGATTATACATGCTTTTGGGACATGGCATGAGCAAATTAATGATGCTCACAAGTGGAGGAGATATCAAATTTCCTGCTATACTTGGGATGTCACCAAAAATATGCCTTGGCCTAACCGTAGTTGCTGAATTTGTTGCCTGCATACTTATTATAGGCGGATATAAGACAAGAATAGCTGCAGTACCTGTTATAATTACTATGGCTATTGCTGCCTTTATGATTCATGGAGGAGATCCATTTTTTATGCAAAACGCAGAATCAGGCTCTAAAGAACCTGCCTTACTTTACTTTATAGGATTCTTAGCTATTTACCTGTTGGGATCAGGTAAATACTCGATAGATGACAAATTGGACAGTGTGCTTTAAATTAATAGACTGGCTTTCTGTCAAAATGATGCTCAGCTGAAATATGTCTGACTGTTCCTGATTTACTTCTCATCACTATAGAGTGTGTAATAGCTCCCCATTGTCTAAATTGTACTCCCTTTAATAATGATCCATCAGTTACCCCTGTAGCCACAAAAAACACATCTCCTTTGGCTAGTTCTTCCATAGAATACACTTTAGTAATATCTTCTACACCCATCTTTTTTGCCCTAACTATATCTCCATCATTTCTTGGGACCAAAATACCTTGAAAGTCACCTTTGATACATTTCATCGCAGCTGCAGCGATAACTCCCTCAGGTGCTCCACCCGTGCCGAGCATCAAATCGATACCTGTATTTGGTAGTGCGGTAGCTATTGCGGCAGAAACATCACCATCACCTATTAGATATATTCTGGCACCAGCAGCTCTGACTTCACGAATCAACTCTTCATGCCTTGGCCTATCCAAAATAATCACAGTTAAATCTTCAATTTGGCAATTCTTCTTATTTGCAAGTCTGGTGAGATTTTCTGTTGGAGATTCATTAATATCAAGAATACCCATCCCTGAAGGACCTACAGCTAGCTTCTTCATATATATATCAGGGGCATTCAAGAGACAGCCTTTTCGTCCAATAGCCATTACTGAAATCGCATTATTACCTCCTTGGGCACAAATTGTAGTCCCTTCTAGCGGGTCAAGTGCAATTTCTAGCTCTGGTCCTTCTCCTGTACCAACTTTCTCACCGATGTATAACATTGGTGCTTCATCTCGTTCTCCCTCTCCTATTACTACAGTTCCATTAAATGTAATTGTCTCAAGCATCTTTCTCATACCATCCACAGCTGCTTGATCTGCAGCTTTTTCATCTCCTCTTCCCATCCATCTTGCAGAATTTAAAGCTGCGATTTCTGTTACTCTGACAAATTCTAAAGCTAAATTTCTATTCATCTCCTATATTTGTTCGCAAAAGTACAATCTAGACTTGGTCTAACATATTATAAAAGTCCTAAATACAAAAAGCCCCTGATTCAAATTCAAAATCAGAGGCTTTTTCATTTATTTATAGAGCTATTTAAGCTTCATCAACTTTTTCAAAATTATCTTCGATAAATTTCTTCCCATCCCATTTTCCTAACCACTCACAATTTTCTTTCTGCGTTTTAAGATATTGCTTGTAAGAATCTACTGCTTGTTTCTTATCTACTCGCTTGATGGTTATATTATTGTTATATCCTTTTTTGATATTGAAATAATATAGTCCTTTTCCAAATTCAAATTTCTTAGTACGAGGTCTAGCCATTAAAATATGTTTTGATCATTAATTGAGCGCTTAGCTACTTAAAAGGTGCTAAGCTAATATCCCTAAGAAGTCAAAACGCCAAAACAGTAGCAAAAATTTCAATCTGCATGACTTTCTTTCAAACGCCACAAGTAGGGTATCAATTTTCACTCTATTATTATTCCACCATTATGCCATTCTTTATTATAAGCTTTGGCGATAATCCTCCTTGGCGATATAGTATTTCCTGATAATCGCCAACCTCAAACAATATAAGATCTGCATTTTTTGTGTTGCTTAATACCCCTATATCATCATTATTTAGCGCTTTTGCAGCTCTGCTTGTAATTCCTGCTAAGACTTCTGCATTGCTTAATTTTTGGAAAGTTGCCAGTATCGAGGCCTGTGTCAATAAATCTCCCATCGGTGCCGATCCAGGATTCCAATCTGACGCAATAGCCACCTGACCTCCTGCATCTAGAATAGCTCTTGCTGGTGCAAAGTTGCAGCCAAGCCCAATACTTGCTCCTGGCAATACGACTGCAACAGTATCACTATTTCCTAACAATTCAATTTCCTTTGGACCACTGGCTTCAAGATGATCCACGCTGACTGCTCCGTATCTCACTCCCAATTCAGATCCTCCAGATGAGAACTGATCAGCATGCAGAGTGATATCCATTCCCATCCTTTGGGCTGCGTCCAAATACGGCTTAATATTTTCTGGCGTGTAGGCCTCATCTTCAATGAATGCATCTATCCTCTTTGTCAGATTTTCAGACTTTAGAATTGGAAATAATTCACTGATAATCATATCTAAATAGCCACCAACATTACCTTTAAACTCTTTAGGCACAATATGAGCAGCTAGACAGGTTGAAACAAGATCAACTTTGAGAGCCCTTTGCGCTCTTTGGATTACACGCAACATTTTTAATTCACCTTCCAGATCTAAGCCATAGCCAGATTTGACTTCAATTGTCGTGATCCCTCTAGCTAAGAGTAGCTTTGCTCGATATTTTAAATCAGACAGCAAAAGATCTTCATCTGCTTGCCTAGTAGAAGTGACAGTATCCCATATTCCTCCTCCTTCTTTGGCAATTTCCAGATATGTCTTGCCAGCTATCCGCATAGCAAAATCCCTAGCACGTGAACCAGCATAGCATATATGAGTATGACAATCTATAAAGCCAGGCAACCCTACAAATTCAGCATCCAATTCTTTTACAGGTATTTGAGCTTGTTTAACCAATCTTTCAAATGGTGCAATTTCAACGACCACTCCGTCTCTAATATGGATTCCCGCTTCTTTTATCACGGACAACTGATCATCTGAGATAGGGCCTTTAGCTGGGAGCCCGGTCATAGGAAGCAATTGCATTATAGGCCCTATGATATATTCTCTCATCAGAATTATTGTAATTGAAAGTGATATACAATAGGTCAAAACGACCTGATTTAATGAAGAAAACCTTCGCTACAAATATAACGAAGGTTTATTGTGACCGGTCTGGGGCTCGAACCCAGGACCCACGCCTTAAAAGGGCGTTGCTCTACCAACTGAGCTAACCGGTCAGGCCTCTTTTTTCAAAAAGTTGTGCAAAGATAAAGTCTATTTTAAAAAACACAACTTAGTAGTGATAAACTTTCTTAAAGAATTAAATCTGAACACGTTGGCTTATTCTTGCTCAGAGCTAAGCGTCTTCTCAATCTCCTCCATAAAAATGAAATCAATTGATTCTTCCACTGTAGGTATAATTTTGAATATAGTCTCTAATCTGGATATTTCAATCAATTTCTTGACACTTGGGTGGGCAATACCTGTGAGAACAAATATGCCTTGATCATTCCATAAACGATTCGCAGTGAGAATTGCACTGAGTCCTGAACTGTCGACATACTTTACATCGGTTAAATCCAGAATAAGATTCTTGACTCCTTCATTACAAAGAAATACAAATTCAGATTTCAAGTCGGGAGCAATGAGTGAATTTAAATTCTCTTCATTCAACTGAAGAAGAGAATATTTCTCTTGCTTGTCTATTACAAACTTCATAACTCAGATGTTTGACGTTGGTTTTTGAAATACCTCTAAAACTAAAAAGGCGTAAAATTAGCTGTTTGAATGAAGTTTTACACACTATCTGCCATTTTTACTGAGAATGATGGGTTATAGTCCAATTTTTACCCAATAATAGAGCCTATTAGACATATCTTCAATTTTATTGAAAGATAACTGTGACAGTATGTCCGATTGAAGCGTGTGGAATGGTTTTTAGAGTTATCTATTAGGTAATCATTCCTAATTCATATTATTAATAATGATAATATGATCGTTTTGGCGAATGGGAATGTGGTTTGGT
>CAZPUF010000234.1:0-4222 GCA_964589705.1 uncultured Saprospiraceae bacterium
AAGTTACTTAATGATAGTTCTTTAACTATTTATTAAAAAGCTAAATGTGCTACGAATTTAAAATTTTTGTCTATACCCTAAAAAAGAATAATATTAAAAGTTTAGAATCCGTCTACAATAGTGTCTAGTTGGTTATAAAATGCAGAATATTTCATCTAATTCTAAAACCAAATGTTGTAACTTAATGATAATCAGCATTAATTAAATGCCACATTTTGTCCTTTAGCTCACTGAGGCCTTGTTGTGTTACTGATGAAATAAAGAGATAAGGAATTTGAATCGTCAACTCTTGAGACAACATTTCCTTTAGTTCTCCATCCAACAGATCTGCTTTACTAATAACCATCATCTTTGGTTTATCGACCAATTCTGGGTTGTATTTCTCCAATTCTGCTAACAATATTTGATATTCTTTATTGATATCCTCACAATCAGCAGCAACAACAAACAATAGTAAGGCATTTCGTTCTATATGCCTTAGAAACCTAATACCTAAGCCTTTACCTTGAGAAGCACCTTCAATTATACCTGGGATATCTGCCATAACGAAAGAACGGCCATCACGGTAAGAAACAATGCCTAAGTTTGGTACCAGAGTAGTAAATGCATAATTACCAATCTTGGGTTTTGCAGCACTCATAACTGAAAGAAGCGTAGATTTTCCAGCATTAGGAAATCCAACAAGTCCTACATCAGCTAATAGTTTGAGCTCAAGTATTCTCCATTCTTCATTTCCTGGCTCACCTGGCTGAGCGAATCGTGGTGCTTGATTAGTTGAAGATTTGAAGTTAGAATTACCTAGTCCCCCTCTACCACCTGCTACCAAGATACGTTCTTCATCGTGATCTGTTATTTCCCATAACTCTTCTCCAGTCTCTGCATTTTTTGCTACTGTACCCAATGGCACTTCCAATATGATATCTTTTCCTTGAGCTCCAGTCCGATTACTTGCTCCTCCAGACTCTCCTGCTCCAGCAATGACATGCTTACGGTATTTGAGATGCAGTAAGGTCCAAAGTTGCTCATTCCCTTTAACAATTATATGACCACCTCTACCTCCATCCCCTCCATCAGGACCTCCCTTAGCAGTTAGCTTATCTCGGAAGAAGTGTGCAGAGCCAGCACCTCCTGATCCTGATCGTCCACACATTCTCACATAATCCACAAAATTCTGTTGAGCCATAGTTATAATTATCTGCGTCAAAGTTAGACCTTTAGCACAAAATCTTATTCAATGGATAAAACAACGCAAGGGCATGTGACAAGCCAGATTGAAAATGGGATAGAAACCATTGAGTTCTATCATCCATCACACAATTCTTTACCATCGAAACTACTATCGCAATTGGCTAACACAATATCCAATGCAGGTACCAACAATAATGTAATTCTAATCGTACTTAAGAGTGCTGGAGATAGAACATTCTGTGCTGGTGCAAGTTTCGATGAATTAGTGGCAATTAAGGATAAGGAGCAAGGATTATCCTTTTTTTCTGGTTTTGCTAATGTAATTAATGCAATCAGAACTTGTGGCAAACTTGTCATTGGACGTGTCCAAGGAAAAGCCGTCGGAGGTGGAGTAGGCTTAGCTTCTGCATGTGATTATTGTATGGCCACTAAATATGCTAGTGTCAAATTAAGCGAACTAGCTGTTGGGATAGGCCCTTTTGTGATAGGTCCTGCTGTAGTAAGAAAAGTAGGTTTGGCCAGATTCAGCCAGATGGCTATCAATGCTAAAGAATGGTATCCTGCTGAATGGGCCAAGGAATCAGGATTGTACCAAGAAGTATTTGAAAGTGCTGCTCATATGGATGATTATATGGACCAATTTCTGGACACCCTGATAGACATGAATCCGGTAGCTATGACTGAGTTAAAAAGGGTATTCTGGGAAGGAACAGAAAACTGGAATGTTTTGCTTAAGGAAAGAGCGGCCACGAGTGGGGAGCTTATATTATCTCCTATAGCTAAGAAAACTATTGAAGGATTCTTGAAGGCTTAGATGTCCAAGGTGATTCCACCAAATAAATTAAATCCAGGAGCTGGCTCGAAATATCTATCCCCAAAGGCGTTGATTCTTATATTATCGTTATAAGTAGCATTGAAGATATTATTCAATCCTATGAAGGGTGTCAGGACCGTGTTTTCTTTTCTTATTGGATAATTTAGATTTAGATTACTCAGGAAATACTTATCGGCAAAATTAGTATTTGCATCATTTAGATATATGGTTCCAATCAGCGAGTTACTAGATCTCACATTCAAACCTGACTTATGCGTATAGTCTAATGTCAAAGCCAAATTATGCTTAGGAAGACCAGGAAGATAGTTGCCATCGAAAACTTCATCATTCAATTTAAAATCAGAATATAGAAAGGAAGAGAAGGTATAGCTCATGCTTGCCATAAAAGCAGAATTAATTAGATAGCTCCCTTCAAGCTCTATTCCCTGTCTTTGTGTAAGACCCACATTTCTAAAGAAAGTTTGCCCAGGAAACTGTTCCAGTTGAAATGGGACAAGTTCATTATTAGTATTAATCCTAAAGAAGGTTAACTGACCCTTAAAAGAATCTACAATATCATATCGAGCACCTAATTCAAAGCTCGTTGACCACTGTGGCTCTAAGTCTGGATTGAATCCAGCTTGCCCTGTAGGATTATTAGAAAGCTCATTAAGTGTCGGTGTATCGAATCCTGTAGAATAATTGGCAAATAAATTGATCTGCTCTGTAGCTCTGTAATTAATTCCAAATGAAGGATTGAATACATTATAAGTCTGTTCTCCTGAGGCTGCATCATTAGATGAAAAGTTATCTCTGAGCTTAAGTTCATGATAATCATATCTCAAGCCTGGTGTTAATATAACAGAACCTAAATCAATTTCTGCCAAAGTGTATACTCCAGCGCTCTTGAAAACTTCTCTTTGATCCAATGTGGTATTACCTCTACTTCCTGCATCATTGACAAATCTTTCTCGATTGTCAAGTTGAGACGAGATATCATATCCGTACTTTATTGTAAGTCCTTTTTTATTCTTCACTGTATAGCTGATGCCTTGTCCAAAGTAGTGCCTATTCAAATCTATGGCTCCGCCATTTTCAAAAGGAAGTAATCCATCAAATAGTCTTCTTGTGTAGAAGCCATATATGTCTATAACATTTTCTTCTGTAGCCAATAAGGAGTATTGTACTGCTGCTTTAAAATTTCTGACAGCCTCTCCACTATCAAAGTCTACGTTATTAGTCCTTGCCTGTCTCCTATTTTGAAAGGTTTCGTCTTGAGTAAGTCCACCAGCATCATCTGCTTTTGGACTATACAAAAAATCTGTAAACACACTTATTTTTGAAAATCTAGAAAAGCGATGATCAAAACGACCTTTTATCATATTGGACGTAAATCCACTATTAGATCTGAATCCATCTGATCGCGAATGATCTCCCAAAACAATAAATGATGTCTGCTCCCCTAGTCGCTTACCAAAAGTAAATTGTGTCTGGCCAAAGTTATATGATCCATAGGCCACTCTACCATTTAGAAATAGTTTTTTTTCAGTTTGCTTATCAAATTGAGCTAAAGTACTTATGCTAATGACACCTCCTGAAGCATTGCCATATAGGACTGAAGAAGGCCCTTTGATTATTTCAATATTGCTTATAGATCCAATGGAGATGGCATCTAACTGAGTTTGCCCATCTGGTGTTGTTTCAGGAATGCCGTCTACGATAACTTTAATACCTCTTACTCCAAAAGCTGATCGAGAGCCAGCTCCTCTGATGGAAATACGAAGGTCTTGTGCAAGATTATACGCATTAAGAGAGAAGACTCCAGCTACGGCATTCAAGTTTTCTTGAAGAGAAATTTGCTGTGAAGATTTAAGGTTTAAATCAGAAAGAGAAGTCACTGCTCTAGTGGATTCAGCCCATTCTCGAGAAATTCGGGTAGAATTAATCATAATGGAATCCACACTGACTTCAAAAGAGGTTGTATCATTCTGACTAAAGCAGATAGTGCATAGGCAACTCAGAATTAAAAGCCACACCAGACTTGATTTATCTTGATCTATATGTAGTATTTGACTTAAGTCCTCCACTATATTCTATATTTCTTATATCTCAGTAGTCTATCCATAAACCTCAAAATGTAGGATATACTATTTGGTAAATATAATTGATAATGCATAAGACGGTTGTATAGGGCATTAATCTAACATGATGTTAACGACA
>CAZPUF010000235.1:0-4146 GCA_964589705.1 uncultured Saprospiraceae bacterium
AGTTTACTCATTATGAAAATTTCTCATTATGGTTACTATTCTTACTTGGATTTCAATATTCGCAGGAGGCTTATTAGTACTATTAATGCTGCTCTCACTTTTGGGCGGTCTGGACTTAGATATAGATGTTGGGGGATCAGAAATAGATACGGATGGCAGTGGAATTGGGTTTGTCAAAGGATTCTTAACGTTCATTTCAGTTGGAAGTTGGGTAATGAAAATCATGGTTGGATCTGAACAGAATCCAGCCATAGCAGCTGCTATCGGCGTCGTTGCGGGACTAGCCGCTTTTTGGCTTCTTAGTAAAGTATTTAAGTTGCTGCTCAGGAATGAATCCAACGTAAATTGGTCTATGGATGATGCACTTTTTTCGGACGGAGAAGTCTATCTCAAGATTCCTAAAGATGGTTCAGGTCTAGTTACTGTTGAGATTAATGGCGTAAATCGAGAATTAAAAGCGAAGTCATCAAATGACATTGAATTAAGTACAGGCACAAAAATTTCTGTGATTTCAGTAGAAGGAGAATATGTTGTGGTGACATCTGAAGAATAGCAATAAGTTATCTCTGCTTGCTTAAATAGAATCGAATTTTCAATCACATATAAAAATCAACTCAAATGGAATATCTAATCATTGGTGGTTTTATACTGCTACTCATTTTTCTACTCGTTATTTTCTTCATAAGTAGGTACCGACGATGTCCTTCGGATAAAATATTGGTTGTATATGGCAAGACAGGTGGCGAACAATCTGCAAGATGTTATGCTGGTGGCGCCACATTCGTATGGCCTGTTATTCAAGACTATCGTTATCTAGATTTGACACCTATAAGTATAGATGTGAATCTTCAGGATGCCTTATCTAAACAGAATATTCGTGTATCAGTACCTGCCCAATTTACGGTTGGTGTCAGTAATAAACCCAATCTAATGATTGCTGCTGCGGAGAGATTGTTAGGCTTAGAGCAGCCCTCCATTCGTTCATTGGCACATGATATTATCATGGGTCAGATGAGACTAGTTATAGCCAACATGGACATAGAAGAACTTAATACTGATAGAGATAAATTTGTCGATTCAGTGTATACCAATGTAGGTAATGAGCTACACAAAATTGGTCTGGAACTCATAAATGTAAACGTAACAGACATTCAAGATGAGTCAGGATATATCCAAGCCTTAGGTAAAGAAGCGGCTGCTAAAGCTATTAATGATGCAAGAGTAAAAGTAGCTAACGAAACCAGAATTGGTGCCATAGGTCAAGCAGAAGCAGAGCAGGAACAGAGGGTCAAAGTCGCAGACGCGAATAGCCGAGCAGAAGTCGGTGAAGCTATCGCTAATCAGCAGCAAAGAGTGCAGGTTGCAGATTCTCAGTCCGTGGCTGAGATTGGAGAAGCAGAAGCGCATCAGAAGCAAAGAATCAGTGTGGCTGATGCCAATTCTAAAGCAGAAATAGGAGAAGCGCAGGCCAATGCTATTGCTACGGAAGGGAAGAATACAGCACAGATTAAAATCGCAAATTCTAATGCGATGAAAGATATAGAAGTGGCAGAAGCAGAAAGAAAAGCAACAGCGGCTCGGAAGGTGGCTGCAGCAAAGGCCTTAGAAGAAGCTTATCTCGCAGAGCAATCGAAGGAAACAGCGAGAGGTAAGATGGAGTTGGCGAAGCGAGAAGCAGATGAAGTGGTAGAGGCTGATATCGAGAAACAAAAGGCGGTCATAGCTGCTCAAGCGGAAGCAGAGCGCCAAAGAGAGACAGCCAAAGGAGAAGCAGATGCGATACTCGCTAAGTATATGGCTCAAGCGAAAGGACAAGAAGAACTACTAACAAAGCAGGCTGAAGGATTTAAAAAATTAGTAGATGCTGCTAACGGAGACCCTCAAAGTGCCATAGGCTATCTGATGATAGATAAACTAACAGACCTGGCAGAGATTCAAACTTCTGCTATTAAAGACCTTGAAATAGATAAGGTGGTGGTATATGATAGTGGATCTGGAACGGGAGTGAGCAACTTTGTACAAGGGTTGTATGGGATGATGCCTCAGCTCAATGATTTTCTGGAGCAAAGTGGGATGAGCTTGCCAGAGGCGCTTGTGAAAAGAGAAGAGGAAGTAAAGATAGAACCAGTACTACAGGAACAATCTAACGGTCATGAAAAGCCGAAGGATAAAAAAGAAAGTGAATCTAAAAAGTAATTCGCACAACGGATTGAAATCGAATAAGAAGGAGGCTTGTAGAGTCTCCTTCTTTATAATTCTTATCTCAAAACTAAATCTTGATTCTATAATCGGCGTAGTTGGCTAAGCGCTATGCCTCTTGACAAACTACGCTGAACTTAGGGCTTCTGTAATTGAAAAGAGGATGTAGTTGGTGCTGCTCTTATGCTTGTCTTCAGCCTACGACGAACATGGCTTAGCAAATATTCCAATACCAATGGGTGCCTTTGAGTTTCTAAATTACCGTGTATTATTATCTTCTAGAGTGAAACTAGCTGATCCCCATGAGAACAAAAAGGGCTGACTCGTTAAAGCCAGCTCCTTTTGCTTTTAGTTTAAAACTGAGTTGTTTTTTCTATAACTTAATAAATTGCAACGCATAGATTACTTCATTTGTAATCAACTGTAAGACGTAAGAGCCAGATTGCAAGCCGTCTACTTTGACCATATTCTCGCTGGTTTTTGTTTTAGAAACTATAGAACCTTGCATATTATAGATTATAACATCTTTTGTACCTGTATCTAGATTTTCGAAAGTTATTCTGTCCGATACTGGATTGGGTGAGAGACTTACTTTAGTGATGATATTTTCAGTTGATGAGGATTCAGGTCCAAAAACATAAAGTTCAAGCCCTGTCTCTGGAGTTCTGCCTAAAAAGAATAGATTTTCTCCAGCTGAACGAAAATTGACTGGAGAAGCATCATCATCTCCTGGGATAATATCAGATAGTCTAATAGTATTAATTAAGGTCGCATCAGATTGCCATAACTCATTGCCATTAGTTTCCGACGGTCCATTGAAATAGAGAAGACCTTGGTGTTCTATAAGATGCCAAGCTTCAAAATTTTCT
Source organism: uncultured Saprospiraceae bacterium (assembly GCA_964589705.1). Classification (GTDB taxonomy): domain Bacteria; phylum Bacteroidota; class Bacteroidia; order Chitinophagales; family Saprospiraceae; genus RFSX01. The sequence continues at coordinate 3,069 of CAZPUF010000235.1, forward strand.
AACTCATTGTGATTATCAACATCCCAAGCTCTAAACGTCCCATCTGCAGTTCCATCAGTCACTATCATACCTGCAATATCTGAAAAAGACCCACTTGTATGGAATCCTCGAAAGTAGAGTAAGTCATTGTAGTTTGTAAAAAATCTAGGTTCTGTTTCTAAGTCTTCTTCTAGTTCTACTCTCTGTGTGCCGGCCGCTGTGCCATCTGACATCCATAGATAATCAAAAGAACTACCTATTTCATTGGCATAAAAGAAAATGCTATTACCTATCGTCCCTATAGAGCGATTTGCATCAAAGTCGAAAAAATTGACGCGTTGCAATTCACCAGTGAGTTCTATGGTGCCTGTATCAGTACCATCACTTCTAAACATCATATAAGGATTGGACCCGTTATTGTACCAAAAATAGAAGTAATCATCGGCTGAAGTCATATTGATAGTAGCTACACTACTAAAATCACTTCCGCTAAAAAAGAAGAAAAATTCATTAAGACTGCCAGGAGTACCGTCGTTACTAGCTAAGAAAGCTCCATCTCTGTTATCTGACCAATGTATTGTATAAATCAAGTCATTGTGGACAAGTATATCTCTAATTCCACCAAAAGAATCGACATCAAAAATAGTTTCGAGTTCTCCGGTATTAAGGTCAACCTTAGCAAAAAATTCATTGAAATTCGAACCATCAACACCCATATAAAGTGATCCTCTAAAACTAACCAGATTGGATAAGTTAGCAAAGCCAGAAATGACCACTCTCATTTGTTCTAGCAATGGATCAATTTCTATAAGTGAGAAATCAGATTCATCATTTACGATATGGAAATAAAGCTTTCCATTGAGTTCTACTCTATTATGAAGCACTCTTCCATCTGTACCTAGGTTGCCAATGACACTTGTACCTGATTCAAAACCATTGGAAAGAACGACATCGCCTCGATCATCAAAAACAATAGAATTTCCTATCGTACCTATGATTTCCATGTCATTACGAAATCCATCAGAACCTGGTGTGAAATCCGTTACTAATCTGACAGTCCTCTGTCCATAACCCAAGCCGCTAAATAATAGTATTAATC
>CAZPUF010000236.1:0-4145 GCA_964589705.1 uncultured Saprospiraceae bacterium
AGCCTCTAAATAATAAGGGATGATAACAGAAAACACTTAGGGTCTCCCCTACTCTAAACTTCAAAGGTGATTCTTAGTTTTCATTTCGTTATCTTAGTATTGTGGGATTATGTTTACTCATTTCATTATAGCCAACTAAAAATAAATTGCTAAAAATAGGTTCAATATTACTCCTTAGTCTTATCTCAGAGATGGCTATCGCATCTTGTTTTGAACAGCGATTTACACTAAGTGAGATTCTGGCTGATTATAATAACAACCATTCAATATTTACCTGCAAAATTCAAGTGACCTATATCGGTCGTGGTGGTTACACAAGTATAGCCGTGGTACAAGAGGTTTTGAGAGGAACACCACTAGACACAGTTAGGATTGTAACAGGAGGTAATACAACTGCAGGAGGTCAGAAAATCCAATCAGGTACAAACTGGTTAATAATAAGTCCAACACATGACAACTTGCATTTTACAGCTACTATTTGTCACAATCTATCATTGCCTATATCAGAAGAAGATGTTGGATGTGGCAATAAGAAGAAAATCTATGGCAAAGATTTTCTAACCGTCATAAATAAATTCTATTCCCTTAAAAGAGATGAATTCTCAGGAACTCATAAATTCTATATAAATGATTCAATAATTGCGAAAGGTACTTTTAGGAAAGGAATTCCAGATGGCGATTGGAGTCACTATGCTTACAGTAGACATTTAGAAAGGCAACAGTTACTATTCAAAACAAAATACAAGAATGGCATTCCTGATGGAACAACTGTGAGATACATTAGAGATAGCGATCCACTTTTAATTGAATCGAGCATAACGATTAAAGAAGGAAAGTTGTTGCAAAAACAAATCTATAACGACAAGTTCTATGACTACACATATCCAGAAGAAGGTGTACAATCTATTTCCTACTATAGAATTAATGACCAAGGGGACACTATCTCCATCAGCAATAGCATTAATCATTATAGCATTAAGGATCAAAAGTTCCATGCTGAGTATAAGCATGGCCCCTACTATAATACAATTGACTCATCAAGCTACAACCCTCTTTGCAAAGGAATATACTTCAGAGGTGCACGAGTAGGAAGATGGGAATTCTATAACAAGAATGGAGAAATCATAAAACAAGAAAATTATGAATTCCCAAAACCTCCTAATAATAAATTTGTAATCTATCAGGAGAATGGAAGTCTTAAAATATCTGGGGAAATAAGAGAAAACAAAATAGTAGGAATTTTAGAGTTTTACTATAATGATCATTTAGAATATGAATCCTATTATAATTCAAAAGCTCAACTTCAAACTAATACTAGATATTATAACAAAGGCGGAAAAAAAGTAACTCCTTATGTCAAAATGAAAAAGCATGGTACTGAATATCAGTATTCGAGATCAGGAAAATTAATTGAAATCACAAATTACAATTTAGATCTAAAGCATGGTATACATATAAAGTATTCAGAAGAAGGTGATATCACATATGAAAGTTATTTTAATAATGGTATTGAAACATCATTTTTTCGTTCTGACGGAAAAGCGCCTATTATAAATGGATTCTCAAATGGATATATTGTTCAATTCAATCCCAAAACAGGAGCGAAAATACACGAAGGACAAATATGGATGGGTTATGTGACAGGTGAGTATAAGAATTATAGAGAAGATGGAAGTTATTCTATATCATTCTATGAAACTGATAAAAATAAGCTCTCGAAGGCTTGCTATGCAATCTGGCCAAATAAAATTCAGTACTTTGACAAGGATAACAAAATGATTAATGAAGAAATCTATGATAGATAATGAATGGCAGGCTATGATATATTCTGGCAAGCCTCCTTCGTCAGCACTCCCTATATAGTCGATATCGATATCTGCAAATAGGTAATGAATCAAATCCATATTTCTTCATGACTTTAGGTATGACTCATACATAAACTATGAACAACAAACATTCTGATACTATTACAAATTGGTGGGAAAGCAAAAGAATTCTTTTCACCTTAATCATGACTCCCATTATTATATATGAAGAATGGGTTGCTAACACTATAAAAAATGATCAATTACTATTAAGCCAAGGCAAATCTAACTTTGACTTGAGTGATACTTCTATTCTATCTGCCATTCTACTTCTAAACTTTCTATACTGCATTGGAACAGGTATAGAGCATACGATTAGAATTAACAACAATATCACAACAAATAGAAAATTGTCTATAGCCATATTCTGTGCACTAATTATATTTAATTGGCTAATCATAAGACATCGTGGTATATAATCAATTTATGAAACAAAGGACAATTTACGAAATAGTGAATTGGTGGGAATCTAAAAGAAAATACTACAATTTGTTTTTTATAGTATCGTACTGGATGAATTTTAAAACGAGAGAAAAAATCTTAGTTTCTCATGGTGAAATTGAAGTCTATATAAATGTCATTGTTCTCGGAATAATCCTAATAGGCCTAAGTAATCTAACTTACTTCTTATGTAGTGGCATTGAGTTAACCTTGAAAAGATATAATGGTGACATTGGTGCCATGAATTGGTTTTTCCTATTTGTATTCTATTTATCTACGCTAATCCTTTTCTTTGGTATACAAATGGGATTATGAAACTTGCGAAAAAATTGGAATCCGGTTTATAGGTATTGATAGTAAGAACAATTCAAAATTGATGAATTGTGGAGCTAATGAGGTTTACCAAGATTTCGAACATGAAGAAATAATAATACAATCCTTAAAAAGTGACAACAAGTAATACTTGTACTCATTGAATACTTAGCTAAGTAGAGGCAGTCAGTGATATCTTTCTTACTTTAGATATCATTTTCTGAATACTTAGCTATGAAATCCTCAAAAACCCTTATTGCAATTCTCATCACTGTACTGCTTATTGCGGTCCTGATATTGCCTTCAGTGTTCCATAAGCATGCGCTAAGCATAGCTCTAGAAACAGAAGAACCGAAAAACGCCATAATCAGTATGCTGATCCCACTCCTGAAGACATCATCAGCAGAGCAGATTATGATAGAAGTAAAAGATAGTGAATATGCACATATCGATTCTCTCAAAAACGGATCTGTAGACATCTATATTACTGATAATAATGCCTCTTATGATGATCAGCTAAGATCTGTCGCTCCCCTATTTCCTGAGATACTCCACATATTATACAAGAAAGAAAATGACCCTCAGTCGCTACATGAATTACTAGAAGGAAAGAAAGTCTACTGCGGCGTAGAGAATTCACTAGAATATAATCTATGTCAGAAATTGATTCATGACTTCAAAATCATAACTGACGGCATAACGTTCCTAACACTAGAGAACAAAACTGAAGCAGATGTGATCTTTGAATTTTCTGACTTGGTTTCACATCTAGAGTTACAGAATCTTAATGACTACAAATTCTATAGTCTGGATGATTCAGAAGCACTCGGCACTGGAACCATAGCCGAAGCGATAAGTATTAGGAACCCAGGTTTGACACCATTTATCATTCCTAAATTTACTTACGGGGGTTTCGCACCTAACCCTATCCTTACACTTAAGAGTGAATCTATTCTCATATGCAGAGAAGATCTAGATCAGCATATGGTCTATGAGATCTCTCGCTTAATTACAGAAAACAAACAACTCTTCTATAGTATAAGCCCTCTGATGCACAAAGGCTTCGAATATGATTTTGAAAAGACAAACTCATTGTTCCCGTTGCATGTGGGCACTAAAAATTTTCTAGACAGAAATAAACCCACTTTTATACAAAGAAATGCAGAAACGATAGGCGTAATAGTTACTCTACTGATCGGTCTGATTAGTGGATTATTTACTTATACAAACTATAATAAACATAAAAAGAAAGACAAGATAGATGTATATTATGAAAAGCTGGATAGAATACGTCACGGTATTGCCTCCGCTAGCCAAGCGCAGATCAAAGATTGGATTCACGAGATCAGGGAGCTAGAAAGTGAAACCATCCAACTACTTGTGGAAGAAAAACTCAGCGCCAATGATTCTTATCTCGTATTTATGCGGCTGGTCGAACTGATACGGAGAGAGCTTAACCTAAAACTTACAGACCTTGATGAGCAGCAGGTATAGAATAAGTAATGCGGGCTTTCATAGGCTCTAGTT
>CAZPUF010000237.1:0-4133 GCA_964589705.1 uncultured Saprospiraceae bacterium
CCTCTTCCCTTTTTCTAGCACTGCCATCGTTGCTGCATCTAGATCAGATCCAAATTTTGAAAATGCCTCTAGCTCTCTAAACTGTGCTTGGTCTAGTTTCAACGTACCAGATACCTTCTTCATTGATTTTATCTGCGCTGATCCTCCAACCCTAGATACTGAAATACCCACATTAATGGCTGGTCTGATACCTGCATTAAATAAGTTAGACTCCAAGAATATCTGCCCGTCTGTAATCGAAATTACATTGGTTGGAATATAGGCTGATACATCACCTGCTTGAGTTTCGATAATTGGTAGAGCGGTTAATGAACCGCCACCTTTTACTAGTCCTGCTGACTTCAAAGACTCTGGAAGGTCATTCATCTGATTTGCAATGTCATCGTTTTCGATAACCTTGGCTGCTCTCTCCAGCAATCTAGAGTGTAAGTAGAATACATCTCCCGGATATGCCTCTCTCCCTGGTGGTCTTCTTAGTAATAATGATACCTCTCTATATGCAACTGCCTGCTTAGATAAATCATCATAGATGATTAGAGCTGGTCTTCCAGTATCTCTGAAATACTCTCCAATGCAAGCCCCTGCAAAGGGCGCATAGAATTGTAATGGTGCTGGATCTGCAGCTGATGCTGAAACGATAGTCGTATACGCCATCGCCCCATTCTCTTCTAGTACTTTGGCCACCTGAGCCACTGTAGAAGATTTTTGACCTGAGGCTACATAGATACAGTATACTGGCTCACCTTTATCGTAGAATTCTCTTTGGTTGAGTATGGTATCTATGGCAATCGCTGTCTTTCCTGTTTGTCTATCACCGATGATCAGCTCTCTTTGCCCTCTTCCTATTGGAATCATCGCATCGATGGCTTTAATGCCTGTCTGTAGTGGTTCAGTTACCGGCTGTCGGTAGATTACACCAGGTGCCTTTCTTTCTATCGGCATTTCGTGCAAGTCTCCTGTTATAGGTCCTTTTCCATCTATAGGCTTACCTAGGGTGTTGACTACTCTACCTACGATGCCCTCTCCTACTTGGATAGATGCAATCTTACCGGTACGTCTAACCGTAGCACCCTCTTGGATACCATCACTCTCTCCCATCAATACCACTCCAACATTATCTTCTTCCAGGTTAAGGACGATTGCCTGTACGCCTGTTTCGAATTCTACCAACTCACCAGCCTTCGTTTTGTTAAGGCCATATACACGTGCGATACCATCACCTACTTGCAATACGGTGCCTACTTCTTCCAGCTCTGACTCTGTCTTGAAGCCTGACAATTGTTCCTTAAGTATTGCGGATATTTCTTCTGGTCTTACCCCAGCCATATCTTGATATTTTTATGTTGATTTAATGTATTTATTCTCAGAAAACTTTCTCTTAATCTGGTCTAACTTATAAGCGACACTGGCGTCGTATAATTTGTCTCCTAACTCAAGGACAAATCCTCCTATGAGATTTGGATCTACCGCTGTTTCTATCTCTACCTTTTCGTCTGTCTCCTTACTGGATAACAAAGTACTTTTGATCTCTGCCAAAGCAGCATCCCCTAGAGGACTGGCTGTTGTCAATTTTACCATAGACACATGCTTCAGCTTTTTGTATTGACTGATAAATGCTTTGGCAATCTCTGGCAAAATATTTTCTCTGCTTTTCTTCGTTAATATCTCGAAGAAAGCCATAGTAATCTTGTTATAACTCTCACCGAATAATTTACGGAAGACACTGATCTTCTTATCAGATTTGATAATTGGACTCTTGACCAAAAGCTGCAAATCTCTGTTAGTCAGCGCTTCTTTGAGATTCATCATATCATCATGGATGACATCTAAGACTCCTTGCTCCTGTCCAAGATCGATTAACGACTTCGCGTATCTGACTGCTACTCTTTCGTCAGCCATTAGTTAAGTTTTATTTCTCCTACAAGCGTATTGACAAATGATTCGTGCTCTGGGCTGCCTTTTAGCTCCTTACGCAAAATCTTTTCGGCAATATCTGTTGCCATCATACCTACTTCGTTCTTCACCTCAGTGATAGCAGCTTTCTTCTCGTTTTCTATTTCTTGCTTAGCGGCCGTTGTAATTCTTTGCGCTTCTTCTTTTGCTTTGTTCTTGGCTTCGGATATGATAGAGGCTTTTGTTTCTTTAGCTTCTCTAAGCATAGTGGCTCTCTCCTCTCTTGCCTCTGCTAATATTTGCTCGTTCTCAGCCTTAAGTGTTGCCATTTCTTCTCTGGCTTTTTGTGCTTCTGCTAATGCATCACTGATTGTAGATTCTCTTTTCTTAAGTCCTTCCATCATTGGTTTGAATGCATACTTAGACATCAACCACCAGAAAAGTAGAAAGATGACCAGTGACCACAATGCCAAACCTGGAGTCGGTTGGAATGGAGCAAATCCTGCTAGAAAAATCATAATTTATCTTTAGTTGTAATTGTCATTTAAAAAAATCGAAAGATGAAAACAGCTACTCTGCCAACCGCATTTTACTGTTTTCAATAATCTTACACACCCGGAGTGATGAAGAATGACAATAGAATTGCAATCAATGCTGCACCCTCCATGAAGGCTGCCATCAATATCATTGCCCCTCTAATATCACCTGCTGCTTCCGGCTGTCTCGCAATGGCTTCTACGGCTTTCCCACCGATTTGACCTAGACCAATTCCTGCACCGATTACGGCAAGTCCTGCTCCTAATGCTGCTAAAGTTCCAACCATTTTAAATAAGGTTTATATATGAATAAAAATTAATGATGATCGTCATGATGGTGTTCCTCAGTTGCTGCACCCAAATAAGATGCAGTCAATATGGTGAACACAAAGGCTTGTACAAAGGCAACAATTAGCTCTATTGCCATCATAAACATGGTCAATGGAACGGCCAACGCTGTCCCCGTTATACTACCTGCCATATTCGTACCCGCCTTACCGAAAATAAATATCAACCCTACAAATGAAAGTATGGCTATGTGGCCTGCAGATATGTTTCCAGCCAAACGCAACATTAGCGTAAGTGGCTTGATAAACATCCCTAATAATTCAACTGGTATCAATATTATTTTTACAAACCATGGTGTATCTGGTGGCCATAGGATATGCTTCCAATAATCACCGTTTCCATTTATGTTAGTAAGTATGAAGACAATAATTGCCATGATAGCCGTTACTGTCAAAGACCCTGTCACATTTACACTTCCTAAAAAAGGCACCTGGCCCCACAGATTCAATCCAAGTATAAAAAAGAAGATTGTCATCAATAATGGCAAGAACTTCTCATGCTTGTCACCAAGAAATGGCACAGCTACATCATCTCTGATAAACTGGAACATTGGCTCCAAAAATGCTTGCACACCAGAAGGGGCACTTGGATCTCCACTATATTTCTTAGCAGCTGCTCTAAAGAGAAAGAATAATATGAGTGACACCAAAAACATTGAGACAACATTCTTAGTCGGACTCAAATCGATAAATCCTGAAGGACCACCTCCTAACAACCCTGCATCCCAAATAGTCTTTTGCTCCATTCTATAGGCTTGGTTGCCAACCACCGCATATCTTGCCTCTGCCGATTTACCATTTTCGTCTTTGATCTTTGCACTATCAAAACCACTAACTACATAAGAATCTTTCTGATTAAAATTTGGGCAAGTGATTCGGTGTATATTACCACTGTACAATACATAATCCTTGTATCCTTTGTGTCCATCATCATGATGGCCTGCCTCAAATTTTGAAGTAGAGAAAATCTCTAACCCTCTTTCTTTGTTATAGATGATTGCTGGGAGTGGAATTCTAATGATATCCATGATAGTGTACACATTAGCATCACTGATATGACCTATAGCAGTAACTGTAGGATCGTAATGACCTTCGAGACTCTTGGTGGTGAATGAAGCGCCACAGTTGGTCGTTGGATTAACCATGTATTTTAGGTGATGGTGGTGCTCACCGTCATGGCTTTCATGGCCATGGTCTCCGTGGTCGTGATCACCATGATCATGTCCTGAATGGTCGTGATCCTTATCAGAATGATCATGCTTATGACCACTGTGATCATGATGTTCAGTCTTGGTACTATGGGTCTCTTTATGCGTCTGTGCATTTAGCGCGAAAGACAGAAACAAAAAGAAAAATG
>CAZPUF010000238.1:0-4112 GCA_964589705.1 uncultured Saprospiraceae bacterium
TCGTTGTTCCCACTGGAAATACAGCGCCAGGAAAGAAACCTGAAACCAAAACAGGTTCGACGTTATCACAATTATCCACCACAGAAGGCAAGTTATAATTGACTCCATTGCACGTACTTACTGTCATACCACTATTAGAACAATCTATAACAGGCGCCGTAACATCCACCACTTGTATCGTTACATTTGCTGAACTCATATTTCCATTTGCATCGGTAGCAAAAGCCGTAAAGTTCTGTAAGCCAATATCTGAGCAGGTAAACGAAGGCGTCGCAAAAGAAATCATATTAATCCCACAATTATCAAAACTTCCAGCATCCACCATGTCAAATGTAACTGGAGCAGCATTACCCGCAGCATCCAGCTCTACTATAGTTTCCATAACCATTAATGTAGGTGGAACATTATCATTGTTGCCAACTTGATAGAACCCATTAGCCAAACAATTATTTCCATCAAATAAGGTATAAGAATATAATCCAGGTACAAGGCCTACTAAGGTATCAGGCAAATTTATAATTGTGTCTGTCCCTATTACAGTTGTATCATTGATGGCACCATTAGACCAAATTAAATCATAATCGCCAACACCTCCTTGTATGTCAACCATGATTGCTCCATCAGTTGTATTGTCACAACTAGCATTCTGTATATTCTGAAGACTAACCTGTAGAGTATCTGGCTGAGTAACCACCAAATTGGATAAGACAACATCGCAGGTTGCAGCATCCGTAACTGTTACACTATATGTGCCTGCCGGGACATTACTTAGATTGCTGTTGGAAGTCCCATTCGACCAAGAAAATGATAGAGGTGGCGAAGATCCAGATATGGCCAATCCAATCATTCCAGTATTCTCCCCAAAGCAATTAACATTGCTAATCATTGATGTGGCTGCAAGGGCACATGCACCACCCGAGACAGTCACACAAGCCGTTTCTATACATCCGTTATCATCTGTTACAGTAACACAGTACTGCCCAGGAGCTAAATTCGAAATTGTCTGAGTTGTAGCGCCATTCGACCAATTATAATCATATCCCGGTGTACCACCTGATGCAGATACGGAAGCCGTTCCATCTCCAGCATTAGGTGCAGAAGCATCTGTCGCCGTTATAGTCAACTGTATTTGATTCGGTTGGGATACCACTAGATTAGACAATACAACGTCACAACTTGTGGCATCAGTAATCGTCACAGCATAGGTTCCAGCTGGTATGTTTTGTAGACTACTATCTGACGTGCCAGTTGACCATGAAAATGTCACAGGAGGCGTCGATCCTGATAAATCTATTTCTATCAAACCTGTACTCTCACCAAAGCAATCAACATCAGTAATAAATGATGTTGCACCAAGAGCACAACCACCACTACCAACAGTCACACAATCTGTTTCTTCACATCCGTTATCATCTGTTACAGTAACACAGTACTGCCCAGGAGCTAAATTCGAAATTGTTTGAGTTGTAGCACCATTCGACCAATCATAATCATATCCAGGTGTACCACCTGATGCAGATACTGTAGCTGTTCCATCAGTTGTATTTGCTGCAGAAGTATTTGTTGAAGTAAGCGTTAATTCTATTTCATCTGGCTCCTCTATTGTTATAGAGAATTCTTCTGTACATCCTTGATCATCAGTCACTGTTACAAAATAGGTATCTGCTGCAAGATTAGTCTGAAAACATCCAGATCCTAACACATCCCAATCGCAGGTAAAACCACCATTTCCTCCAGTAGGGTCCAAATCAATCATACCATCTTCCTCATCAAAGCAGCTGACGTCTTCTATATCACCATCTAATTCTATATCATCTGGTTCATCTATAGAAGTAGTTGCTTCAGCTGTATCACCATTATCATCTGTAACTGTAACAGAATGAGAACCTGCATCCAAATTTGTAGCAATAGCTGTAGTTTCACCATTAGACCATTCATAACTATATGGTGGTGTACCATCAGATGCTGAAGCTTCAGCACTTCCATCATCTCCATCAGGACAAGTTACATCTGTCTCATTAATTATCTCTACTGTCACACTAGTTGTCGCAGTCACTGTTATTGTCTCTGAAGTACATTCTACCCTATCACCACCAGTACCAGATCCATTTCCTAGCACTGAACAGATATAGAAAGTGACATCGTCATTGATATTAGGTGCTTCCCACTCTGATATCCAAGTTACTGAAGCGCCACCTCCAAAATTTTGTGCTGGACTATGACCCCAATATTCTCGACCTCCAGCCATGACGAATGCACCATCGCCACCTGGTAGAAATTCCCCAGCATTATTATTAGAGTCATCCAAGGCAACCAAAGAGAACCCAGCCCTTACAGGATTACCTGACAAGACTTCTACCTCAACATCAATGCCTAGGACATCTCCTCCATCAACATCGTCTAGCCCAAAAATATTTACTTGACCTGTGAAACTACCATTGTTTTGGTGACAGCCTGCGCAGGTACCAGCATCACCGGGTGCTCCAGTTCTCATGGTAGGAAATTGTGAGGAGAATGCAAGGAACAAAAGAGATAATAAAATACAAGTCCCTGAAAATTTTCGATTCTTTCTAAATCGTCTCATACTAAAAGGTGTAAGGTTAAAAACAAGTAATGTTTTGCACTAATCAAGTTAAACTTTAGCGGCAGATATACTGCTTATCAAGTTTTCAGAAATAGTCCTACAGAGTGTAAATTTGTACCAATCTTAATGCTTCAGCCAAGTTGATAGTGCAATGAGTTCAAGTTAATTACTTTCAAAAGACAAATTGGGTTGCGTAAATGAGGCAATTATCCGTATAATTAATCTCCAAGCTACAGGAGCTTCTAAACTTTAACAAATTAATCACAAGTCGGCATGATACGAAATAATTTTATTACTTATCTCTTCTCTTTCATATTTATTTTCAATCTGCAATCTCAAGACACCATCACAGTAGAAAAAATATGGAAAGACTATGATTATCTCGCTAAGCGGGTACCTGGATTCAACTTTATGAATGATGGTCAACATTATACAAGATTAGAACGAAACGTAATCAAGAAGTATGACCTCCTTACAGGCAAACCAGCTGGCAATGTGCTTGATGCTAATACAATAAAAGGAAAAAGTGGCTTTGAAGGGAAGATAGGTTCCTACGGCTTTACAGACGATGAAAAAGTCATCATTATAGAATCCAACTCTGAACCCATTTACAGACGATCATCCAAAGCCAATTTCTTTATCTACAATAGAGACACAAAGGAATTGACTTCTGTGTATGAAGACGACAAAGTACAATATGCCAGTCTTTCTCCAGATGGTACTAAGGTGGCATATGTCTGGAACAATAATATCTACTATAAGAATCTCGAAGACGGCGTGACGTTGCCTATTACTGATGATGGTGAAAAAAATGCGATTATAAATGGATCTGCAGATTGGGTATATGAAGAAGAATTTTCATTTGCTCAAGCTTTCCACTGGAGTCCTGACAGCAAAAAAATAGTCTATCTCAAATTCGACGAAAGAGAAGTGCCAGAATTTACGATGACCAATTTTAGGAATGATCTATATCCTGAGTATGTCACCTTTAAGTATCCAAAAGTAGGAGAAAATAATGCCGTGGTTACCGCACATTGTTTTCATCTAGATAATGAAAAGACGACCAATATCAAACTAGATGAAAACAGCGAGCACTACATCCCTCGTATCATGTGGACTAACAATTCTGATGAGATTCTTCTTTACGTCATGAATAGGCATCAGAATAAATTGCAATTGCTTCTCGCCAATCCACAATCAGGAAATACTAATGTCATTCTAGAAGAAAATAGCAAATACTATATTGATATCACTGATGATATTCGATTCCTTAAAAACAACAAAGAATTCATCTGGTCTAGTGAAAAAAGTGGATTTAATCACTTGTACTTATATGGCCTTGATGGACAAGAAAAAAGACAACTGACTAAAGGAGACTATGATGTAATCAGTTTCTATGGTGTAGATGAAATCAATAATCGAATCTATTATAGGGCCGCTGAGAAAAATGCTTTGGAAAAGCAGGTTTATAGTATGTCACTTAATGGGGATGACAAACAAATATTGACTGATGTGCAGGGCACGAGTA
>CAZPUF010000239.1:0-4090 GCA_964589705.1 uncultured Saprospiraceae bacterium
AGTCAATTACCTCACAACACTTAAGGCTCCTTCGACTAGCTGGTGTTGTGAATGCCCAGAAGGAAGGAAAGTTTGTGCATTATGACATCAATTACAACATATTGCAAAAAGCAGTACGTGCTGTAGGGAACTTCATGGCACATGAGGGTTAACTATTAAGGGCTTGGATAAGAGACATTTTTGTAAGGGTATCTTAGTTAAAATCTAACTGAGAAAGCCTGCGCATTAATCCACACACTCACATAAGACTAAAGTATTATAAGGCTATCAAGTCTTTTGATATACTAATTCCTTCCATGAATCTTTAGGGTATATAGATGAGGTGTACTTAAATATCCGGGTTTGCATAATAGGATCAATTAAGTTCACCTACTCCAATCCGTAAGAGCAATAAATCCTACCTTAATTTATAGTATTGTATTCAAACTTTAGAATAAATGCGCATCCAAAGCAGCTAATCAGTCAACTTTCATTTAAGCCGCTAATAAAGAAATTTGTGAGTATATGTCTGAATTGATTGGTCAGTCAGACGATAGGTGATTCTGGTGGAGTTTCTGCTATGACCTTATCATCCAAGGAGGAGGGATTAGCTTTTGATTCATTTGGTTTATCCTCAGATAAGAAGTATGATCTGTGAAAGAGTAGTATCATTGCCACACCAACAGATATAGCACTATCAGCGACATTGAAAACTGGTCTGAAAAATGAAAAACTGTTGCCCCCTACCCAAGGAAACCAATCAGGATAAGTAGAATTAATCATTGGAAAATAGAACATATCTACAACCTTGCCCTGCAAAAATGGTCCATATCCGCCAGCAGCTGGAAGAAGTTCTGCGATATTACCTTGATGATAGTTGGAATTAGAGAATATCAGACCATAGAAAGCACTATCGAGAATGTTGCCAATAGCGCCTGCAATAATTAGCGCAAAACTTATTTGAAGACCAAGTGAGGTTTTTTGCTTGATGATATCTCTGAGTAGCACGATTAAGAATCCTACCATGGCAATACGAAATATCGAAAGGATATACTTGCCTACCTTTCCACCAAACTTAAGACCAAAGGCCATGCCTTCATTCTCTACAAAATGAATCCTTGCCCAATCCAGACCAAGAATCTTAAATCCTCCACCTATAGGGTAATTCATCTTGATATAGAACTTTAGAGCCTGATCGACGACGAGGATAAAAACTATTAATAATGCTATCCAGACTGTTTTCTTCAATGCTTGAGGGTCTTTTTAATATTCTAATACACTTTTTTTAACGAGTCATACCCGCTATTTCTTCTGTTTGGCTTTGATACTTAATGTGGCATGTGGCACAGCCTTGAGTCTTTCCTTTGATATCAACTCTCCTGATTCCCGACAGATGCCGTACACTTTATTCTTGATGCGACTTTTAGCATGGTTAAGGTGCTGTATCAGTTTAGACTGTCGAGCAGCTAATGTCTGTAGTCTTTCACTCTCTACGCTACCAGAAGCATCACTCAAGCTTTTTAACTTGTTGTCATCTGCATCAGCTCTATCTTGTATTTGACTGAGATAATAGTCTAGGCTCTCATTGGCCTTCGCAATTTTCTCGTCCAAGAGCTTATCGAACTCCTCTAATTCAGTATCTGAATACCTTATTTTGTTTGATATAGGACTCATGTTCCAATTGTTTTCCCATATAACGGCACCAAAAATAGTGCTAAATAGTGCAGAAAAGAGAAAGTGACGTGAATTAGACAGTATTTTACCAGTTGAATGCTATTTGTATTGAATTTGGAGGGATTTCAAAATAATTGAGAAGACCTTCCGTTACTATCCCGTATTTAATTATAAATGCATGACAACAGACAAACTTATACAACATCAGCCCAAACAATCAGCGCTCCTAATAAGTGTTGGCGTCGCCTTTATTCTGACTTTCATTCTCTGCTTTATAGATGAAGGTTATTATGATTTGAGATGGATGAAGAGTGGTTATAATTGGTTTTGTTTTGCACTCTATTTTTTAGGATTTGCCTTAGGAATGGCTATGGTATCAGAGCTTATTAGCTATAAATGGGGTAGACAGAAGATCCTACCCACTCTACTCTTAGGGCTTCCATTGGGTGTACTTCTTATCTTTTGTTTTATGTACAGCATAGCAATCATTCAAGGGATAATATCATTCTTCATGTATGTATAAATCCACACATTCCATCTCTATTCTATATACCTTTGTGGTGTTATTAAGATAAACGAGAATTAGCCCTTAGAGATAATCTTTGATCCCAAAAGGATTTTTCGGAGGGACTAGATATACGAAAGAAGTATGAGATTTGAAGATTTGGAGATTGTAGAGCCAATATTAAAGGCACTCAATCAGAAAGGATATACACATCCTACACCTATACAAGAAAAAGCAATTCCACTTGTATTAGATAGAAAAGACGTATTGGCTTGTGCACAGACTGGAACTGGAAAGACAGCTGCCTTTGCTATACCTATTATACAACTCATCCAT
Source organism: uncultured Saprospiraceae bacterium (assembly GCA_964589705.1). Taxonomy (GTDB): domain Bacteria; phylum Bacteroidota; class Bacteroidia; order Chitinophagales; family Saprospiraceae; genus RFSX01. Next base: position 2,495 of record CAZPUF010000239.1, read on the forward strand.
AGGATCGAAGGTAAGGATAATAATTCCTCACATAAGATACGATCACTCATAGTTACCCCTACTAGGGAGCTTGCAATACAGATAGATGAGAATATAAAAGCATATAGTGCCAATACTAAGGTGAGACATGCAGTGATATTTGGTGGTGTCAAACAACACCAGCAGGTAGCAAAACTCAAAAAAGGTGTCAATATCCTAGTGGCAACGCCAGGTAGATTGTTAGACCTTATCGGTCAAGGCATCATAAGTCTAGATGATATCAAGCTTTTTGTATTAGATGAGGCTGACAGAATGCTGGACATGGGCTTTATCAATGACATCAAGCAATTGCTCAAGCTCCTACCAGAGAAAAGGCAGTCATTGTTTTTCTCTGCAACCATGCCTGACAATATTGTCAAACTATCTAGACAAATACTCAATAATCCTATCAAGGTAGAAGTTGCCCCAGTGTCATCTACTGCAGAGACTATCCAGCAATATTTGTATTATACAAATAGGACAAGTAAGAAAGATTTGCTCCTTCATATACTCAATGACGATAAGATAGATCAGGCACTCATCTTTAGTAGAACTAAACATGGTAGTGATCGGATTGCAAGAAATCTTAAGAAACAAGGTATACAGTCTAATGCCATCCATGGCGATAAAGCGCAGAACCAAAGACAAAAAGCCCTTCGTGATTTCAAAGCTGGAAAGACCAGAGTTCTGGTCGCCACAGATATCGCTGCCAGAGGGATAGATATAGATAAGCTGAAATATGTTATCAATTATGATATCCCTAATATAGCAGAAACCTATGTGCACCGTATTGGTCGTTCGGGGAGAGCAGGTGAAGACGGGATAGCAATATCAATATGCGAGCCAGAAGAAAATGCCTTTGTCAAGAGTATCCAGAAGCTCATCGGTAAGAAAATAGAGGAGATTCAGGATAACCCATTTCCACAAACTGATAAGCCTATGACAGCAGAAGAGAAGAAGGAGTGGGAGAAGGAAAAGCAAAGACGTAAGCAAGAATTCTTCGCTAACAGAAAGAAACGAAGGGAAGAGAGCGGCGGCAAGTCAGGCGGCAAGTCAAAACGAAATAATAGAAAACAAAAAGGCTCAACAGCTAAGGCAACAGCTGAAGCAAAGCCAAAGAAATCTAATCCTGCCAGAAGTGAGGCATCTCATGAAGGCAAGCCCAAAAAGAATAAACCTCAACAGGCAAAACGTAAAAAGAAAAAAGAGCCTAAGACAGTAGGTCCACGTAACAGACGAGTACTTCCAGGCAATCTGGAGAAGAAGTATATGTGGCCGTTGGAGTAGACTGCTGGTCTATGGTATACGGTGTGCGGTTTAGGGTATGTGGTCTTGAGCGAAGTTGAAGAGTCTAGGTTTTTAAAGGTCCAGCGGTTCAACGGCTCAAGGTTCAGCGGGTAGGCATGATAGTTAATAATATTAATTGCCCATCCTGAAAGGAAGTATTCAAAAATCTAAAATCCTAATTCTTCATTTCAATTCTGCATTCTTAATTCAATTGCTCAGTTACCCCCGGACCCTATAGGGGCGATCCACCCGCCTGCAAAAATCCCATTCACAATTCACCATTCATAATTC
>CAZPUF010000240.1:0-4088 GCA_964589705.1 uncultured Saprospiraceae bacterium
AGTTCTTGATGGGCATATTTGCTGATGATTTAGATATTATAAAAGTGGCCATTGGCTTATTTTGGTCCATATTATTTCTACAATCAGGGGTCGACAAAGTCATAGATTGGAAAGGAAACGCCTCTTGGCTATCCTCTCACTTTGGGAAATCTATACTCAAAGGTGTTGTCACCCCAATGCTTGGCATGCTTACTCTAGTGGAACTTTTAGCGGGGGGACTTAGTCTTGCGGGTGTAGTCCAAGTGATCTTATCTGGAAAAACCTATTGGTTAAGTTTGGGAGTCATTACATCTATTGCGGCCTTACTTATGTTGTTTTTTGGGCAACGACTGGCTAAAGATTATGATGGTGCCAAAACAATTGCCATATACTTTGGTGTTGCACTACTAAGCTGCATGATGCTTATTAATCACTAGTTAATATTTCAATCCTCAATAACAATGGCCAAATCTCAAATCAATATTTTTAAAGAATCACTCATGCCTTCCGGAGGCTATAAGGGGGGCAAGAGCAAAGCTGAAGTCGCTAAACTTATAGGCCGTAAGAAGTTATACAAGCTATCTTCTAATGAAAATTATCTAGGCCCTTCACCCAAAGCTATCAAAGCAATGAAAGCTCAGATGAGCCAGCTTAATATCTATCCAGAAAGGACTGATGCTACTCTCAGACATGCCTTGTCAAAGTTTCATGGGGGTCTTCTGCAGCCTAATCAATTCGTGACAGATAATAGTGGCGTAGCTCTACTGGAAATGATTGAAAGAGCATTTTTGTCGCCTGGTCAAGAAATTATTATCTGCAATCCTGCCTTCAAGCCCTATCACATGTTCGCCAAAAAATTAGGGGCTACAGTAAAAGATGTACCCTTGAAAGGAAAATATTATCAGTTGGATATCCCAGGCATATTAAAGGCAATTACTAAGAAAACCAGACTGCTTTTTCTGTGCAGTCCTAATAATCCCACTGGTACACATATTCCCAAATCGCAATTAGACGAATTACTACCACAAATACCTGATCATGTGGTTACAGTCTATGATGAAGTCTATTATCAATTTGCTGATGCAGAAGATTTTACCACTGCATTGCCCTACGTCAAGGCTGGCCTTCAAGTCATTGGGGTCAATAGTTTTTCCAAAGCCTATGGTTTGGCAGGTATGCGTATAGGTTATGGGTATACGACAGAGAAGATTGCCAGATACATAGCACAATTGTGCCGACCTTTCCATATCAACACTACTGGACTAGTCTCAGCAATAGCTGCTCTTGAAGACAGCAATCACATCAAAAAGACGGTGAGTATGGTTCATGAAGAAAAGCAATATATCTACAAAGGACTAGAAAAATTAGGCGTCAAATATTGGCCTACACAAGCCAATTTTATTACCATTAAACCTAAGATGAAAGACAAAGTACTGGAGATGGGAATGCTTAAACAAGGCATCATGGTGAGACCAGTTGCTAATTTTGGTGCTAAGGGGTGCATCAGAGTGACTATAGGAGATCGTCAAGCTAATCAAGCTTATCTCAAGGCACTCAAGAAAGTGATAGGGTAAGCCACTTTTAATGGAATAAGATTGACGGTACAAGGTTTACGGAAAGGCAACCATAAACCCTATATATATCACAAACCATAGACCCCATACCATAAACCATTCACCCAACTACTCCTTCTTCCACTTATCACTTTTCTGAAGTAATTTCTTCAGTATTGACATATCTATATCCTCAAGCTTTTTGATATATAGACAACCTTTACCTGTCTTATGAGGGCCTAATTTTTCTAAGAGATCCACCTCCTCATTGATATCGTACATCAAGTAGATAGACATGTGTTTGCTGGCAGGAGAAAAGCCAACATTGAACCATTCATATTCTTCCCCATTCTTTCTCTTGTAGCTATATTTTCCAAAAGCAATGATACTGACACCCCATATTTTAGGTTCTTCTCTGCGGATGGATTTTAGTACATTAAGTAGGGTCTTTGCATCTGACCTTCTTGTTTTATTCTTGACTTGGCTGATATACTCATCGACATCTCTGTCAGTCTCAGTATTTGCCAGCGTTTTCTTAGCCATATTAGTTCAGTAATATTCAAAGTTGCCCTAAATATAGGTATAGGAGTCTATCAAAATTCCTTGATGCTAAGTATAATTTGTACTACACTAATATGTTGGTTCTTAAGTGATAATTCTATGATGGATTGCTGCATAACATCTTTATATTGTGCGGACATCAAGCTGTAGACTCAGACATATGGACCCATCTAAGAAATATACCGCCATTCATTATCATAGTTATCTGGAATTAGATAAAATTTTGGATGCTCAAACGCCTAGAAGTGGACAGTTTGAGAAAGAGGCAGCTCATGATGAGACCTTATTCATCATAATGCATCAGGTCTACGAACTTTGGTTCAAGCAGGTGATTCATGAGCTGAATTCAGTGACGGCAATGTTTAGAGATGATAAGGTGCAAGAGGATAGTATGAATATGGCTGTACTTAGGTTAAAGAGAGTCTCAGAAATATTGGAGTTGGTGATAAAGCAAATCTTCGTCATGGAGACCCTGACTCCATTGGATTTTATGGACTTTCGAAATTATCTCTTTCCTGCTTCAGGATTTCAGAGTCTCCAATTTAGAATGATAGAAGGCATATTAGGGTTAGAAGAAAGTCAGAGGATGACCTATAATGGCCACTCATATAAGATTGTGTTTTCTGATGCTCAGAAAAAAATGTTGGATGAAATAGATAAGAAAAAAAGTCTATTTGAACATGTAGAAGAATGGTTAGAGAGAACACCGTTCCTGGAGTTTGGAGATTTTAATTTTTTGGAGGTCTATCAGGAGGCTGTACAAAAGATGTTAGCCAAAGAAAAGGAGGCCATTGAAGCGACTGAATATCTCTCTCCCAAAATGAAGAATATGCGCTTAACTATGTTAGGCAGCACTAATACTTACTTCAAGCAAGTGCTTTCAGAAAAAGAACATAATGACCTCATCAAAAAAGGAGAACTAAGACTCTCCTACAAAGCGACATTAGCTGCCTTGTTTATCAATCTTTATAGAGAGAAACCAATCCTAACAGTGCCTTATAATTTCTTAATGGAATTGATGAATATTGATGAACTTCTAACCAACTGGAGATACAGACATGCGCAGATGGTGATGCGCATGATTGGAAATAAGGTAGGGACTGGCGGCTCTTCAGGCCACAAATATCTGGCTGAAACCGCTGAGAAGCATAAGGTATTTCAAGACCTACACAACATTTCTTCTTTGCTTATCCCACGTTCTGAATTGCCAGAACTGCCTGACGAATTTGATCAAGGGCTTGGATTCTTTTATTCTGCCAAAAAGAAATCGTGAAACAGATTCTGAATTATATAAATGGCCAACTTGTTCCTTCGAAAAGTGGAGAAGTGCTAGAAGTGTACAATCCTGCAAACGGTCAGGTATATGCTCAGGCGCCAAATTCTGATTTCCAAGATGTAGAATTAGCCTATCAAGCAGCCAAAAATTCATTTCCTGATTGGTCTGCATTAGACGCTGAGACCAGATGCGAATATTTGTTGAAGATTGCAGATCTAATAGATACAAATGCTGATGAATTAGCAAAGGCAGAATCTGAAGATAATGGGAAGCCACTAAGTTTGGCAGCAGCAGTTGATATCCCTCGGGCTTCTTCTAATTTTCGATATTTTGCCCATGCTATCACACAGTTTTCTTCAGAATCTCATGAGGCTACAAATGCTATTAATTATACCTTACGTCAACCTTTAGGTGTAGTAGCTACTATCACTCCTTGGAATCTTCCCATCTATCTATTGAGTTGGAAAATTGCACCAGCGCTAGCTGCTGGAAATACAGTGATAGCAAAACCTTCTGAGGTGACCCCTATGTCTGCCTTCCTTTTGTCGAAATTGTGCAAAGAAGCTGGTTTGCCAGATGGCGTCCTGAATATTTTGCATGGGGAAGGACATAGAGTAGGAAAGAGTATGACAACACAAGAGGGGGTGAAGGCTATCTCTTTTACTGGAAGCACAAGAGTAGGGAAGGAGATTGCTGCTGCGGCAGCACCTTTGTTTAAG
>CAZPUF010000241.1:0-4056 GCA_964589705.1 uncultured Saprospiraceae bacterium
ACCAGGGACACATGGATTTTCAATCCATTGCTCTACCAACTGAGCTAAGGCACCTAAAAAAATTAGAGTTCGGATTGCTCAGAACCCTAAGTAGTTGGTTTATGTAGTTTTAACTTTCTCTGCTTCCTAACGAAGCGGCTGCAAATTTATACCCTTTTTGGCAGTAATGTAAATGTATATCTTTATTTTTCATATGTAGAAAAAATCATATCTATTAATGCCTGAGCCATCGCTGCACACTGATATCGTAGAAAGTCCCGTCGGATGGTGGCAAATCCATGCTGATACACAGGCCATTACACATATATCTTATTCTAAATCGGCGCCAACGGCTGTAGCCACTAGTTCTGACCTAACACAAAAGGCTGTAAATCAATTAGATCAGTACTTTAGGGGAACATTGAAGGCATTTGACTTGCCGCTGGCACTAGATACCTATTCCAAGTTCTACAAGCAAGTGTGGGCTGAGCTCAGGAAGGTGCCTTATGGTAAGACAGCCAGTTATATGGATTTGGCAGTGGCTGTAGATAATCCTAAGGCAGTGAGGGCTGTAGGTATGGCCAACGGGCGCAATCCGATACCGATTATAGTGCCTTGCCATCGGGTTATTGGCAGTGACCGCTCCTTGACAGGCTATGTACATGGACTGGAGGTCAAGCGATGGTTATTAGAGTTAGAAGGGGCGATACCGGCCACACTGACTCTATTCTAACGATCAAGCCAGGCTTTGAAGATGGGAGACTTTTCGGTGCTCACCACAATGTCTTCATCGATATGTGGATTGAGCTTGAGTTTCAGTCGGCCTTTAAAGTAGGGGTGGATCTCGCTTATCGCATCAAAATGAGATATAAACTTACGGTTGACCCTGAAGAATGTATCAGGATTGAGCATTTGATCTATCTCGTCCAAGGTGTTATTGACAGGAAAGCGTTGATTATCCAGACTGACCAAAAAAGTGATCTTATCCTTGGAGTAGAAGTAGGCAATTTTCTCAGTGGGAATGGACTTTATCTTATTGCCCAGTTTACAAAGGAAGCGGGCTTTGTATTTTCTATTCTGCGCAGTGAGTATGTGCTGAAACTTGGTGTATAGTGCTGCAAGATCTTCTTGGTTGGAGTTATTGAGTTGTTCGTACTTCTCAAAAGCCTGCACCAATCGGCTCTCCTCTATGGGCTTCAATAGGTAGTCTATGCTGTTGACATTGAATGCTTGGATGGCATACTTATCATAGGCTGTGGTGAATATAATAGGACACTTGGGTGGGTACTTTGTAAAAATGCTAAAGCACAAGCCATCGCTCAGGTGGATATCACTCAGTATAAGGTCTGGTTCGTCATGACTTTCTAGCCATGCGATGCTGTCATCTACTGATTCTAACACAGCCAGTACCTCTATGTCTTCTGATACTTTTTGGAGTAGGCCTGTCAGTTTTTCTGCAGCCAGTTTTTCGTCTTCTATAATTAAAACCCTCATGTCAGTTGTCTCATGTTTTTAGTTCTCGTACTCTATCTCTATAAGTGGAAGATGCACTTTGAATAAGATGTCTGTTATGTCTACCCGCATATCCTTATCGGAGAAGAAGGCGTATCGATTTTTGATGTTTTCTAATCCTGACCCCTCTCTTTCTTCGGCGGCATATTTTCTCTTTTGTATATTATTCTCCACCATGATCATGTCGTTTTCTGAGTAGACCTTGATATGGAGTGGTTGTGTTTTGGTGGCCATATTATGTTTGATAGCATTTTCTATGAGCATCTGTAAGGATAAAGGTGGGATACCCATGGCGTAGTGGTCTGGGTTAACACGAAGGTCAAATATGATATTATCCTGAAATCTAATTTTAAGCAGGTGTACATAGGCGTCAATCAACTGTAACTCTTCTTCTATTGTCGTCAGATCATCTGTCTCTGACTTCAAGATGATGCGGTATACTGAGGCAAATTTATCGAGATAGTCTTTGGACAGGTTGGGGTCTTTGTCTATAAGAGAGGAAAGGATATTGAGATTATTAAATAAGAAATGGGGGTCCAAATGATTCTTCAGAGACATCATTTGTGACCTGGCATTTTCTTTGAGCAGGCGTTCTGTTTCTAATTCAGACCGTCTCCAATCCTTGAGAAATTTATACCCAAAGTAGAGTGAGAATATCGGTAGTATGAGTGCAGCACCATACAGATTCATCACCAGCTGCTGCGTACTATCAGGCGCAGAGGCCGTATAGTTGGTCCTTATGATGTGAAAGCTGATATTGAGACAGACCAAGGATACACCTGTCCCGACGATCATTTGCACTATAAATCGAGTGCCAGGATACCGCTTCCAAGGTAACGGCCAATCCAATAGGCGGTCTAGAATACTCAGTACGATGGTAATAAATCCTATCCCAAGAAACAGCCAAACCAGAGTCAAGGTCCTCGTTTCGGTTGACTCATCCAGTATTTGATTAGAGCCCATCCAAACAAAGGCTGCTACTACTAGGACTGAGCCCAGAATTAATCTTATAATTAGTTTTTTCAAGATAGTTTTTAATTCTGCTCAGCTCTACAGAATTTGTTGGTTTTATTAAGCTGGTATTTATGTCGATTTAATTATTGGACTAGTTTTAATCTGTCGTGCACTGCGCTATTATGCCCTTTAGTTAATCCCTATTTAAATAATATCTCTTCTATATCATCCCAAGAGATATATAAGGGATCTGATGCACTATCAGGATATATGAGTATACCATCATTACTTCTACTGACATCTTGCGTATCCCCAAGAAATAACTGTTCACCACTCTTAAATTGAACCAGCGAAAAAGATCTGTTTTTAGGTTGTATGAGATTGATATTTCTAACGGGGACCTTATATTCTATGTCATCATCTTTGCCATCTATAAACTCAAAGCTCCAAATTTCATCTTTATCGTAAGCGATGTATCCAGAATGTTTTTCTCCACGGTAGGTTGTGACATCTGCATATATAGCGCTGGGTAAAGAATAATCGTTATAAGCAATTTTTGTAAGGGGAGTTTCTTCAAAGGTGACGCTTTCAAAATCTTCCCAGGATAATTCTATCGTACCGATACCATCCATAAATACACCTATGCCTCTATTGCCATCATCACAATCGTTAGATCCATCTAGAAATAGAGAGCGACCAGAGTCAAAGGTCACATGGACTCCTTCACCACTTCTGTGCTTATCTATCTGCTTGATTTTTTCGAAAGGTACTTTTTGACTACCATGCTTGCTGTCTCCATCTAATATATCGTCGCCATTGCGTTCGTCAAGGTCCCACTTGATATGTCCTGAGTAAGTTTTTTGTCTTTCTGAGGTGACAGTGCCGTATAAGGGTCTGCCGTAAGGTGGTGTGATGTCGTGAGGTGCTTCATAGAATTCCACCCTTATAATATCCTCCCAATCAAAATTAATGCGTCCTAATTCATGGTCATGCATGATGATATCACTTCCGATATCATTTGAGCCACCGAGCACTTCGAGGATAGCCCCATTTCTAAATTCGAGTTCCGCCCTTTCACCGCGTTTCATAATGATCTTAGATAAGTCGCCAAATTCACAGGCAAAGGTGTGACTGTTATTTTGATAAGTATCAGTCCAGATACTACTCAGGCTCCAATCGATATCTTTCCAATCCATCTTCTCTTGAGTAGTTGTTGGCTTGAAGTTTTTGGTCTTTATACTGTTAAATATATCATGCCAATACATTTCTTCCTTACCCCATCTGATATATCCAGAGAAGGTCTCATTGTCAGAGGTGACAACATTACCATAGATATATATGCCAGGGTAGGGGCTGCTTTCTTGGGCGAGGCAGTTGGACTGACACAGAATGAAAAAGGTGAGCGCTAGCAGTGAGAATTTTGATATGAAAACTATATTATGCATCTTACTTTCCATGGCTATATGATTGCAAATTGGGACTTTTACCTTTGATAATCATCATTACAGTGATGAATGAGGAAAACCACGTCCTCAGAGCGATAATAACAAACCCCACTCAGCAGCTTATCATCGTATTGTTTTTGAGAAATTTGATTTAAAATACTAAGAC
>CAZPUF010000242.1:0-4051 GCA_964589705.1 uncultured Saprospiraceae bacterium
ATTATGGCTTCACATAACATAGAAATAAAACCAGAAGTATTAGGACATCCGTCCCAATTATTTGTACTCTTCTTTACCGAAATGTGGGAGCGATTTTCCTACTATGGAATGAGAGCCTTATTGGTCATCTTCCTGATAGGTGATTTGACAGGTGACAATCCTGGTTGGGGATGGGAACGATCAGCGGCTTTGTCTCTTTTAGGCACATATGCCTTAGCGGTATACCTGACGCCAATTGCTGGTGGGTGGTTGGCCGATAATAAAATCGGGTATAGGAATGCAGTAGGAATCGGTGCGCTTTTGATGACCTTAGGACATGCGTCTATGGCTCTAGAGACACCAATGACTCTATATATTGGAATTGCTCTATTGATATTAGGTAATGGCTTCTTCAAACCTAACATGACATCTATCATTTCTAAGTTATATGATGGTCATCCTGAGAAAAAAGATGGCGCCTATACCATTTTCTATATGGGGGTAAATGCGGGTGCATTTCTAGGAATAATGTTGTGCGGTTACCTTGGAGAGAAAGTGAGTTGGAGCTGGGGCTTTGGCTTGGCTGGAATATTCATGTTTTTAGGCATGTTACAATTCTGGTTTGCTCAGCCGATTTTTGGTGACATTGGCGCAAAACCAAAAGCTAAAAAAGCGGAAGATATCATTGTTCCCGAAGGAGATAAATTGAATCCATTTACAATGCTTGATAAGATTTTGATAGCCTTATTTGCTATCCTGTCTATCATATGGATATTCAATGATCCACTATATAACATAGGTGGTATAGAGTTGTTGCCAGGAGGTGCCCATGGGACAACCGCTAATGTGACAATATTAACGGCACTTGTGTTTTTCTTTATAGTGTTGTTAATGCGATTTACAAGATATACACCTATCGTCAGGGACAAGTTGATTGCAGTAGCCATCTTTGCCTTTTTTACAGTATTCTTTTGGGCAGCTTTTGAGCAGGCTGCGGGTACTATGCCAATCTTTGCAGCAGATTATACGCAACGTGCGCTCACAGGAAGTTCTGCAACAATGTTCAAGGTTATAGATCTATTGGTGACCGTAGTACCACTGCTGATTATTACTTATGTCTTAGGAAGATTATTTAGTAAGACGTTTTCAAGGATAAGTCTTTCTAATATTATTCTCGCATTCAGTTTTGTGATTGTATGGGGTATAGTTGGATACAAATTATATAGTGAATTTAGCCAAACGGGTACAGAGGTGCCTGCTACTTGGTTTGCCATTCTCAATTCATTATTTATTATCATGTTTGCACCATTGTTTTCTAAGTGGTGGGAGAGTAAGTATAATCCAAGCGCGGCCTTTAAGTATGGATTTGGATTGATTTTATTAGGTATAGGATTCGCCTTCTTAGTTATGGGATCTATGTCTATAGCACAAGGAGCAAAGACGGCCTCTGTAAGTATGATGTGGCTGGTTTGGGCTTATCTATTCCATACATTGGGAGAGTTATGCCTATCTCCAGTAGGTTTGTCTTACCTGAGTAAGTTAGTGCCAACCAGAATGATAGCCTTTATGTTTGGTATCTGGTATTTGGCAATAGCCATCGGTAATAAGTTAGCACATACCCTTGGAGGTATGATAGATCAGATTACTGAGCAGTATTCTTTAGCTACATTCTTTGGCATATTTACCTTAGTACCTATTGCTGCTGGATTATTAGTAATGGCATTGAACCCTATATTGAAGAAATTGATGCATGGAGTGCATTAATAAAAGGGAATTAATAGAAAGACATTTTTATAATTTGGACGCTTGATATCCTTGAGTTGTCAGGTGTATTGAGTGGGAGCATTCTCTTTTTAGATTTTATTCATGCTCTTCCGCCACCCAAGCTCTAAACTCTGCGACAATATCTCTGTCATAGTCATCAGAGAGAAAGACAAATTCACCACGTTTGTTGATGATGTGATAGTCAGGTGTTTTGGTAATATTGAAGTCTTGCATGACCTTGTTGATGTCATTGGCCAAGCCATTTTCTCCAATGATAAAGTCATACTTTTCTATGGCTTTATCCCAGTTAGAAGGATCTTTATCTATAGAAATATTCAAAAGCTGCACCCCTTCAGCAGCTAGTTGCTCGCGCATAGATTGATACTTCTTAAAATTCTGAATGCAAGGCTTGCACCAACTGGCCCAAAAACTTAAGTAAATAACCTTACCTTGATTTTCACTCAGGTTTTGTACACCCTCATCGGTCACATATTCCAAGTTGGGTGCTTGGGCATTCAACCCCACGGCAATGAATAGTAAGAAGATTGTTATTAACCTCATATAATTAATCTGTAGCCTCAAAAATAGAAGAACTAAGTATGAATATCTAGTCTTCCATAATTACCAGAATGTTATTATCCATTGCATTAATTTTTATTTAATACTAGCAATTGTTTTATGCATCTGATTGAATGTGAGATTATCACCTTCTCTCTTTCCTATTAATTGTTGTCCTATTGGAGACGAAGGCGATATGGCGTAATAAGTAGTGTCGGCTATTTTGAGCTTGCCAAGTCCAATACTTAGAAAGTAACACATACCATCCTCCGTACTGACTAGCGACCCTATTTGGACTTTGTCATGTGTAATGAGATTAAGTCTTTTGACGATTGATATATCGGCTTTGTTTTGGATAATTTGGCTTTTAATTCTGTCTTGTTCTGATTGTAGAATGGCTCTTGTTGTCTCAAATTTATCTCCAGCGCTGCTCTTGGATTCACCAGTCATCGACTCATGGGATCTCTCTAGCGCGACAGTGTTTTCCTCCAATCTGGAAATCAAGATCCTTAGCATTTCTTCTACCAGGTCTTCTTTAATCATAGTGTGTAATGTTAACAATAACAGGTTTTATGCAAGGTGATAATCATATATCTTTGCTACTCAATTCCGATGGTAATTCTTAAATAAACACATTCCAATTAAATGGAGATACTACAAAGCACCTTTTCTAAATGGGTTCCCACGTTATTGACGATACTCTTCTTTTACGCAATGTACATATTTGCTAAGAAGTTGTTGGAAAGGCAGTCCAGGGGTCATACGGACAGAGGCCTGATTAAGAGTATTGTGCTCTTTATGATAGGCTTAGTTGGTGTAATCAGTATCGTTTTGGCTATCCCAATGGATCCTGCGCAAAAAGGCCAAATCACCAGTCTCATAGGTATAGTATTATCTGCAGTACTCGGTCTAAGTTCGACGACATTTATCGGAAATGCCTTGGCTGGCATCGCGCTTAAAATGCGAAGAAGCTTTAAGCCTGGCGACTTTATCACTGTAGATGGCACCTTTGGTAGGGTGACTGAGCAAGGACTATTTCATACCGAGATACAAACCATAGATAGAGATTTAACCACCTTGCCCAATATGACTCTTGCCACTAATGCTGTTAAAGTCACAAGGTCATCTGGGACATTTATTCATGCTGAATGTTCACTGGGATACGATGTTAATCGACTAAAGATCGAAGAGGCACTACTCAAAGCAGCTGAAGATTGTAAGCTTGAGGATCCATTTGTTCATATCATTACCCTAGGAGATTTTTCTATAGTATACAGAGTACATGGCTTACTCAAGGATGTCAAATCCATAGTCAGTGCTAGATCAAAATTGACAGGTCATGTGATAGATTCATTGCACGATGCAGGTATAGAGATTGTATCACCTAACTTTATGAATCAACGTCAGGTAGGGGAGACGGTATTTATACCTAAAAAATACAGGACAAATAATAAAGCAGTTCTGGAAGACACTAAGCCTGAGAACGTCATATTCGATAAGGCTGAAGAGGCAGAAGGCTTAGAAAAGAGAAAAGAAATGGTCGCTGATATAGATAATAAGATCAAGGAGAATCAGGAATCTCTTAAGAATGCGGCGTCAGATGAAGAGAAAATCGCCATAGAAGCAAAAATTGAAAAGGCAAAGGCACTTAAGGAAAAGATGGAAACTAAGATAGAATCAAAAGTAGAAGAGCTGGACACCAAAACTTAGCACATTTTAGGAGATTGGAATTTTTAATGAAACTTATGTG
>CAZPUF010000243.1:0-4001 GCA_964589705.1 uncultured Saprospiraceae bacterium
CTAAGGTCTGCTCCAGCCAGTAAAAGGCATGGGTGAGTGCAACGGCGTCCTTCACATGCACGTCTCGGAAGTGTCCTATTTCAATGTCATTTTTAACCGCTTTGAGGTGACGAGAAATAAGTTGGCCATAGATGATGGAGGACTCTGGGATCAGGCTATTGAGATGGACATTGATGGTCCCTTTGTGAAGAAGAATTTTTGTATTTGGGTCCAGACCAGCCAAAGTGTTGTCCACTGACTCATAAGACGCTACATTAATGCCATCGGCTGATAATTTGGATTTGAGTTCTTTAGAGAGCTTGTTAGGGTCTACGAAGAGGATAACATCGTTGGGTCTAATCAGGCAATAGCTGCAAAATACTGGATTGCAAGCCACATCACTACCTCTGAGATTGAGTAACCAAGCTATATCATCCAGGGTAGTAATTAGGTGCTGATCAGCTCCAATTTTCTCCATTTCTGTTCTGATGTTGGCGATCTTTTCCTTTCTGTCTATACCAGCATACTTAATATCATGCTCAAAGACACGTTCTTGGGGTATCTCCGGCCTGTCTTCCCATATATGACTGATAAAATCCTTGGTCATGGTCAGTTTGAGCCCTTTAGCACTCAGGACACTGTTATACTTCTCTCTTTGTGCCAGGGATATCATAGGTCCATCAGCTATTACTTTATCTCCTTTACTCAGGTTATCTCCCAGGTATTTCAGGAATGAGGGGCTGCGACTACCGTCCATTTTGTGCATTTCGAAGGAGGAGGTGGATAATTCCTGCTCCGCCTGAATGAAATATCTGGAATCTGTCCATAATCCAGCATGCTCAAGAGTCACAACTACTATGCCTGCAGAGCCAGAAAAACCGGATATCCAAGGCAAACTCTTCCAATATGATGCAGGATATTCGCTCTGATGGGGGTCGCCAAGGGGCATGATATAGGCGGCATAATCATGTTCTATAAGCTTTGCTCTAAGTTGTTGGAGGCGTGAGTTAATCATATATTATAAATTTTTATAATGTATTATTTATTGAATTTCTTGATGTTAAATATTGCTATTAAGTATAATATGGCACTATTATTGTTTTCTCATTGCTGTTCTGACCTTTTAAAGGGTTTTTGAACGAGTAATGAACCTTGATTGTTAAATCTTAGTACAAATTTATCATGCTTAAGCAGAATATAAGTCAAAGAATGCTTCAGAAGCTGTCTCCACAACAGATACAGCTGATGAAATTACTTCAGATTCCAACGGCGACATTAGACCAAAGGATTCAGGAAGAATTAGAGTCCAACCCAGCGTTGGATGAGAGTGATGACTCTGGAGAAGTTTATGACTTAGATGCAGATGCCTCCGAAGAGGAATATGAGGATGAGCCAAAGGCAGAAGATTTTGAGCTGGATGATTACCTCACAGAATATATGGAGGATGATCCTATCAGTTACAAAATGAAGACAGAGTCTTCTCAAGATATAGAGGATAAGAATATTCCAATTGCTGTACAGGGAAGCTTTCAAGAGCATCTTAATCGTCAACTAGGCATGATGGACATGCATAGTGAGGAAGAATATATTATCGCCTTACACCTTATCGGCAGTATAGACAGAGATGGATACATCAGAAGAGAGCTCATCGCCATTATAGATGATTTGTCTTTTACGCAGAATATAGATGTGACATATAAGCAGATTGAG
Organism: uncultured Saprospiraceae bacterium; assembly: GCA_964589705.1. Lineage (GTDB taxonomy): Bacteria > Bacteroidota > Bacteroidia > Chitinophagales > Saprospiraceae > RFSX01. Next base: position 1,690 of record CAZPUF010000243.1, read on the forward strand.
GATGTACTTCTAAGAATTCAAAAATTAGAGCCAGCAGGTATTGGAGCTCGTAATCTACAGGAATGTTTATTGATTCAGATTAAAGATAAAATCAATAGAGAGCCTGAGCTTAATAGAAAGCCTAAGTTGCTTGCTTTAAAGATATTGGATAATCATTTTGAGCAGTTTACTAAGAAGCATTATCAGAAGCTTCAAAAGAATCTCTTTATTTCTGAGTCAGAGTTAAAAATAGCAATAGAAGAAATATTGAAACTAAACCCAAAGCCAGCTAGTGGATTTTCTACATCAAGCACAGAGGGTAATCAATACATTGTTCCTGATTTCTTGATCAATAACAGAGATGGATTAGAGTTGACGCTGAATAGTAAGAATGCGCCAGATCTAAGGATAAATGATCACTACATGGATATGCTTAATACCTTTAGAGATAGTACCAGAGGTAGGAAAGTAGGGAAGAAGGAAAAAGAGGCTGTCATGTTTATCAAACAGAAGATTGACTCAGCCAAGTGGTTTATAGATGCGATAAAGCAGAGACAAGAGACCTTATATAATACCATGTATTCTATCATGCACTTCCAGAATGATTATTTTAAGACTGGAGATGAGAGAAGGTTGAGACCTATGATCTTGAAGGATATCGCTGAGATAACGGGTTTGGATATCTCTACGATCTCAAGAGTGGCTAATAGTAAATTTGTACAAACTGAATTTGGTACAAAGAGATTAAAGGATTTCTTCTCTGAGTCAATTACGACTCAAGATGGTAAAGAAGTATCTACACTTGAGGTCAAAAATATCCTGACAGATATTATAACATCTGAGGACAAAAGAAAGCCAGCTTCTGATGAGAAACTTAAGGAGTTACTTCAGAATAAAGGGTATAAAATAGCTCGAAGAACAGTAGCAAAGTATAGAGAACAGTTAAGTATTCCTGTCGCAAGACTTAGAAAAGAGTTATAGCCGAAGGAATCTATCAAGAATATCTCACGTAATTATTTCAGAAAAAAGCCTAGTCAATTTTGACTAGGCTTTTTTAATTATTGGCACATTATTGTTTCTTTGATTCTATCTCATATTTGAATCGCATATTATCCCTCTCAGGGTATACCTTATTGTCTGCAAGTGTAGCATTGCTATTACAGCTGATTCTTTATTACCTCGTTGCACATCATGTAGATGCTGCAGATTTGGGCTACTACTTTTTGGTTTCCACATTTATTTTTATTCCTGCAGGAATTATGGACTTTGGGTTCGTCAGTTCATTGATACAGAAAAAAGAAGTCACTGCTGCAGATTACACGGCGGTCTTTAGATTACATCTTCAGGCACTTTTAATATATATTCCAATTGGTTTACTTATTGTGATTGCTCTGGCGATATTCTATGATAAGACTAAGCTGATTACGTACTTTCTGTGGTTGATTCCATTTTTGATCCTATGGTCGTATATAACAGTGCAAGCAGGCGCTTTAAAGAAAGCATTCAATACACAAAGATTTGCAATGATAGAAATAGGAGGCACAGTGTCCATGTTTGCGATGACCTGTGGCTTACTGATGGTGGGATGGGGTGTTACTGCGCTTATAGCAGGGCAGCTTGCTAAGGTTGTAGCGATGGGCGCTGGGTATGCCTCTTATCAGGGAAAGCAATCCATTTCTTCTCCGTTCTCAAGCGAAATGAAAAAACACCATTGGGATTTTGGAAAATATGTTATCGGCGAAAAAGTGTTTGGAATAGGATTATCATATGTAGATATATTTTTGGTGCACCATTTTCTAGGGCCGCATGTTTTAGGAATATATGAGTTACTCAAGCGATTAGTTATGAGACCTGTTGTATCAGCATATGTAGCCATAGAGCAAGTTACTTTTCCGCTGTTATCAAAGGCAGCTGGGCTGCCAGCTAAGTTTTCTGAAGCCTTTGATGGAATTATGAAGTTTAATTATTTTTTCTTTTTCATTCTTCCATTGATATTTATTGCACCTTGGATTTTATCATTTTTCCCTGAGAGTTATCAGCTTGAAACAAGCCTATTCAAATGGTTGGTCTTATTGGCGTTAGCGATTATAATTCATAACCCTGTAGATATCGTGTCCTACAGTCTTGGACGTTCTAAGGACTACTATAACTGGGTGTGGAAGTATGGAATTCTGCAGATTATAGTAATGATATTTGCTGTACAGTTGGGTATAATCACTTTAATCCAAACAACAATAGTATATAACCTTATAGCATATGTGATCAGTTTTTGGGTGTTAGGTATGAAAAAGAGCGGATTGTCTTTGCACTCTTGGGTGCGACCTGTGATAATA
>CAZPUF010000244.1:0-3977 GCA_964589705.1 uncultured Saprospiraceae bacterium
TTCACTCAGTGAAAATTCCATTCTCTTTAGGTTGTGTATTTATTTATAATTTATGGTCTACCACTTATTGGCTTGTACAATGAGTTCTGAGATATCATAGACCATTACCTTTTCATCTTTTCCTTTGGCTTTGACTCCGTCATTCATCATGAGTATACAATAAGGACAATTGGCAGCTATTATTTCCGCACCTGTATCTAGTAACTCCTCTACGCGTTCATGGTTTACTTTTGTACCAGTATTGCTGTGCTCTTCTTCCTTGAAGACTTGTGCACCACCAGCTCCACAGCAAAAGCCATTCTTTCTATTTCTTGGCACTTCCTTTATATCTGTATCCAACTTAGATAGAATCTCCCTAGGCGCAGTATAGATGTCATTGACTCTGCCTAAGTAGCAAGAATCGTGATAGGCTATTTTCTTACCTTCAAAGGCACCTCCTTCAATAGTAATACGACCTTCATCAATAAGCTCTTGGATAAGTTGGGTATGATGTACAACTTCATAACGTCCACCTAATTCGGGGTACTCATTCTTAAGTGTATTGAAGCAGTGTGGGCAGGCAGTGACGATCTTTTTGACATTATACATATTCATCACTTCTATATTCTGCAAGGCCATCATCTGAAAGATAAATTCATTGCCACTTCGACGGGCAGGGTCTCCAGTACATGACTCCTCATTACCTAGTACTGCATACTTAATATCAGCATGATGCAAAATCTTAACAAGTGATTGCGTTATTTTCTGCGCTCTTGGGTCAAAACTGCCTGCGCAGCCAACCCAAAAAAGTATTTCAGGATTGGTCTCCATGCCGGCGTAATCTGCTAGAGTATATACTTTCACTTTGTTAGTATTAAATATTAAAGGATCGTTAGATTTAATAATATAGTTAGTCTTCCAATGCCTTGGCCCACTCTATCCTTTCTGATGGCATCTGCCATACAGCTCCTGTATTTTCAAGACTCGTAAACATTGGCAACCAATCACCAGGCCCCGCGGATTCGGTCAAAATCTTATATCGCCTCATTTCCAATATAGGCTCCAATGGATTAATCATCACAGGACAAGCTTCCACGCAGGCATTGCAAGTCGTGCATGCAAAGAGCTCTTCTTCTGTAATCAAATCATGCAGGGACTTTCCATCATCATACCCCTTTGTAATGTAGTCTGAGTCTTTGACAGCAGCGGCTATTTCTGTAGTCCTGTCTCGAATATCCATCATGACCTTTCGGGGAGAGAGTTTCTTACCTGTCTGGTTTGCTGGACAGACGGAACTGCAACGGCCGCATTCTGTGCACGTGTAGGCATCTAAAAGGTTCTTCCAACTCAAATCAAAAATGTCTTTGGCCCCGAAGTCTGGCAACTCATCTGTCATTGGCAACTCCTCCTCTGGGGTCTCGCCTATGCCCATCATAGATTTGACCTCAGTCATAATCTCCGGCATGTTATTCATCTCTCCTCTTGAATTCAACTTAGAGAAGAACACATTCGGAAAGGCTAAAAATATATGCAAGTGCTTAGAGACAGGCAGATAAAGGATAAATCCAAATACAACCAAAATATGCAACCACCACCCTATCCTCTCCACAACAAGCAAAGCTCCCTCTGATAATCCCCCAAATAATGTACTACCTACTACTGAACTAAGTAATAGAGTGCCAGTATCTGGAAAGTGCGCAGAATCAATCTGCTGCAACACCGTATCTGCACCATTCATTGTGAAGATGGCTAGGACTAATACTATCTCTGCAAATAAAATATTATTGGCATCTATCTTAGGCCATCCATTCATTTCAGGCATAACTAACCTTGGTACTTTCAACAGATTACGTCTCCAAAGGAAGATAATGGTAGCTATAAATGCACCTAGTGATAGAAACTCAATTGTATTTATAATAAGTGTATATAACCCACCCAAATAGGGCGCAAAGAATCTATGCTGACCACTTAACCCATCTATAATAATCTCAATTAGCTCTATCTGAGTAAATAGAAAAGCAACATATATAAAGAGATGTAGAATTGCAGGTATGACTCGCTTAAACATCTTCTTCTGGCCAAAAGCGACTAATAGAGTATTTTTCCATCTGGTACCTATATTACCACCAACCTTTAAATCCTTGCCTAGCTTAATAGATTTATAAATGTGCTTGTAAGACTTGAATGCTAGAAAACTAACACCCAATAGAGCGATGGAGAATATTATCTGCTGTATCATAAGGTCGCAATGTGTTGTAGCAGTTGCTAAACTATACAAAGTAATCTAGGAGCCACCACACCGATTTCACCAAAGGTAAGACGGAATGTAGTTAAATCGTGACACTATGTCACTTTTTTTTTATTCTTATATGATAAATATTCTCTTCTAACCTACAGTCTTTTTATCAGTAGACTTCTTGACAGAAGTAGAATGATCAGATATCACAAACCAATTGCCATCTACCTTCTGCAATACGTAGCTTATTGTCATTTGATTCCAATAAGGTTTTCCATCTCTCTCAGGCACCTTGTACATGACCTCTGTGACTGCCATACCTACATCTTCTCCTACCTTAGAATCTGTGATGGTTGACTCCAAAGTCCAGTTAGTATCTGCAAACCAACTCTTATGATATTTTATATACTTATCAGTTGTATATACTATGGGTGTGGATGGTCGAATGAGATGCATCAATCCATCAGGAGACATCATAGACTCTAATGCAGCCAAATCTCTACTAGATACCGCCTTGAGATGCTTGCGTAGCGCATTATGAAATGATTTGCTATTAGCTTGCTTTTCAGCTTTGATTTCTTCTGGTGTTGGACCAACAGGACTCGTCTCTGAGCAACTAAGAAGTCCCAATATTACGAATAGGAATAAATAATGTTTCATTATAAAGAATGTAAACTATACTATAATCTACTCAAGCAGTGAGATTATGTAAGGATTAGAAAAACCCCAGATTGGAGTATCAATATTTTAAATAATAATGCATAGAGTCAAGTGGTTGCCCAAATCGGCTATTCATTTTTTAATTTAGATTGATTAATAATGCGAGCATATTAAGTATCTAGAATGATTCACTTTAGAATAGAAATCATTAGATAAAGTTGCATACACAATACACCTCATGAAAAGTTGTATCTTAATTAAATAAATCAATACACAAATATGACCGCATTTCAGAAATATTTTGTAGAATCTATCACCAAGAGATATGCTAAATTTAGTGGTAGAGCACGTAGGAGTGAATATTGGTATTTTCTTCTGTTTCAGATTTCGATTGTAGCGGCTTTAATAATACCAATTATAGTTATTAGTAATTCTAATGGTATTGTTTCAAAAGGATTATTTGGAACCTACGTACTATTTATTTCACTAACGCTGTTGCCTCAAACTGCCGTAACAGTAAGGCGGTTGCATGATTCCAATAAATCTGGTTGGTTAATCCTACTAAGTTTTTTGCCCTTCGGTGTAATAGTACTCCTAATATTAGCATTATTAGATTCAGATCCAAACAGAAATAAATATGGACCAAATCCAAAAGCTGAGGAAAAAGCATCCATAGATGACCATTTAATTCAGGACAGATAAAACTAGGCAATACTTTTCTTACAAAATTCAAAGTGAATGAGCCTATAAAGTATATCTAATTATCCATCCATAATTCTAATCTGAACTTCTCAAAAAATTGTACTTTACCTTATAACAAAATAAGTTATCATGAATGCTTTCCAAGAATATTTTGTAGAGACCCTAACGATGAGATATGCTGACTTTAATGGAAGAGCCAGAAGAAGTGAATACTGGTTTTTTGCTTTATTTCAAACTTTAATAGTAGTCGCGCTCTGTATAATTTTAGGAATTATAGGTTCTAAAACTGAAGGAGATTCTATCATTTTCTTCATAATTATTGGCATCTTAGTCTTATTCATTCTAGCAAATATAATTCCCAATCTAGCCTTAATCGTAAGACGGTTGCATGACACAAATA
>CAZPUF010000245.1:0-3965 GCA_964589705.1 uncultured Saprospiraceae bacterium
TAACATGATAGGTTTTGTAAAATGTCTATACAGACATCTTACAAAACCTAAAATGAATTTAATTGGAATTATTATTCTTTTATAATCACAAATTGTTGACTTGTCTCTCGCTGATTGTCTGGTCTCATATGTATGAAATAATTACCATTCTGGAATTTACTTAGATCTATCTTATTGACCTCTGCATGATTTTCATCAAATTCTCCTGACGTAATAATTTCACCTATTGCATTACTTACAAAGTAACTGACCTTTTCCTCCATATAGTTAGAAAGATCTATAGACAACTGGTTCGATGCTGGATTCGGAAAGATATTAATCGGTGCACTTGGCTTTTCAAAGGCGACATTTCTAAATGGAAGATAATCGACTTTGCCGTCAGTGAACTTAACCTTAACTCTATAAAAGTTAATGCCGACAACTGGGCTCTCATGCACATAACTATAATCAGAATAATCTAATCCATCTATCGTCACTATGCTATCAATATCTACAAAATCATTATCATATTCTGTCGCATACTGAATCACAAAACTTTCGACTGAATCAGAATGCACATAAGACCAATTCAAATCAGACTTTTGTCCGTCCAATGGTGTTGCATCAAAGCTACCCACTGTAATAGTTTCATCTACTTCTGATTCAGTTACAGTAGATTCCTGTGATGGATCCACTAATCTTGACCCACATGACTCTATGACTACATCATCTATGTATACAAGATCTGCATTCCCTGAGGCATCACATCTAATTCTGAATCTCGTATTAGATGATAGTTGATTACCAGGTACGGTAACTTCGACATTTTGTCTCTGATCATTCGTAAAGTCTCTATTGACTATCCAGTTTCTTACTTGCGAGTATGAAGATCCACCATTAGATGACACTTCCAAAAAGAAATTTTCATTGGTCTCAAATGACTGAGGTAAAAAGCTAAATCTGATAATAGCTTCTGAAGCAGAACTCATATTAATCACATCCGTAAACATAGAAGATGCTTGTCCTGAGTTATCTCGTAGTCTCATTGACCAAGTACCTGAGTTACTAAAGCTATTATTATTTATAGCGGCACAGTCAGACCCACCATCATTCCATATGCTTAGACCAGACTCAAAGTTGACATTGGAGATGGTGTTACAACCACCGCCTTCTATTGTAATACTAATACTAGCTTCTTGGTTATTACCAGCATTATCAGTCGCCACTGCTCTTAAGGTATAAGTGCCCGGAGAAAGGTTTTGAATAGCAGCATCGGTAGTACCACCATTATCTGACCCCCATTCATACGGTGTAATATTCTCTTGTCTCACAAGTGTATTTCCTCTAAACAGTCGGACATTAGAGATACTGCCGTTGGAGTCGGACGCATTAACGGTTACCCCTATCGATTGTCCACTGCTAAATCTAGCATTGTTTGATGGATTGGCAAATGATACTGAAATACCATTACCAGATGAAGTAGGCGTCGGGTTAGTTGGCGCCGGAGTCGGCCCTGAAGTAGTAGGTACTTCTGTAATTCGCCAAGACACTTGACTGCCTCGGTATGAATCAGGCACAAATTTTACTTGTCTATCTGTTGTCAGCTGAAGTCTCCTGAAATTATTAGGACCATCAGGTAGCGTCAGGAAATGTGTTCCTGGGTTTGCACCAGCATTAAAAGTATAGTAAGTATAGATCCCTGAACTACCTGTACTTTGCATATCCGCAAACTGACTATTGTCAGTTCTTATTCTCGGCGTAGCACCTCCAGCGGCTCTTTGCATATGCCAGTAACCTGTAGAATGCTGCACAAAACGCCACTCTACATCAGGCCCAGTGCTAGTAACGCTAGTTGTGTATGCATTCTCACTAGAACCAGTTGCCGCCAGTCTTCTATTACTAGCTTCAAGGTAGTATCGTTTGTTAGGGTCAGGTACGAAAGAAATCGATGAACCGCCGCCACCTGTTACTGGGATTAATCTAAATTTTTGATTTCTATTACCGACAGAAAAATTCCAAATCTTGACATTGCCATTCTCTCCATTACTTTTATCGAGACCAAAACTGGTGCAGTGAAGTGGTCTAAAAAAATAGTCCTCCCCTACTTTAGTAATGTTCCATTTTTGGTGATCAGCAACCACACGATTAAATGTAGCGATATTTGCATCCCTTTGGCAGCCACCGAATGGTACTTCCATATATTCACCATTATCTAAATTCTGGATAGTGTATACACCAGGAGCGATAGAAGTAATTCTCCACTGCCTATCTGTAACATTAGAATTATCTAGCATTCTGACATTTCTAGAATCAAAACTAGGAGCACCAATATATTGGCCATTATCTGAAGAAGAAATATAGTAATCGCCATTTGGCACCTCTGTAGATGATGATGTACCGCCTCCTATTCTTATCGTCTTTGCGATACTAGGTACCCCAGCACTGTTCATAGCAAAAAGAAAATAATTACCCGGAGGTAATAAATCATTTCCAGGTATGGTTACCTGATGTATAGTACTAGAACTACTCGTATGATTTAAAGGAACTCTTCGTTGTTCCACATTGACACTATGCGTTACAGAGCTTAATCTAACCAGTGAAAAATCACTGATGCTGGTGTTCGATCTAACTGTAATACTACTATTATAACTGGCACTCGTAGGCGCAGAATTGATAACAGGACGCGTCGCTAAATTATTATTAGAACCGTATAAGTAAGGAGGCGTATAGATTTGCATGTCTGTATGATTGACACCACAATTACCACAAAGACCACCACCTCCAGTCCACACACGACCATCTTGCATAAGAATGGCTGTACTATGATAGGTTCTTGGTACTGACATAGCAGTACCTTCTGTCCAGCTTCGAGTCTGAGGGTTCCAAATTTCTGCAGTCATCTTGGCATTATCATCTGAGAATATTCTAGAGCGCTGCATACCACCTATAGTGACAACTTCTCCGTTAGGCAGGACTACTGAATTGTGAAAGGTCCTAGCCTCTTTCATATTACTAACTCTTGTTACCGACACATTTCCACCATTGATATCGATTACATGTGTATTGCTAGTAGAATTAGTATTAGCTGAATAAGATGATGCACCACCTATAGTCAGTATCTTTCCTATATCGTACATCACAGCATTACCATTCATAGAGTAAGAATCGTTAGCTCGTCTCCCAGCATTAGTCACTGATCCTACGCCATTAAGATCTATCCAGTGCATATCTGTACCAGGTCCTGCGTGAAATATCCGGCCACTAGGAGCAGCAAATAACCATGCATGATTATCATCTCGGTATACACCTTCAGGGTCTGGAGATCCTTGTCTTATGGTGGCATTAGCAGTAATTGCTGGATAAGGAATCCATCCTGCTTCCTGTGACCATACTTCTGCATTCTTATTGCCTCTTCCGCCAGACCAAGAACCACCCAAGGTAAATACTCTACCATCTGTTAGTGTAACATTCGTCTGATACCCACGTGGCGTATTCATTTCATCGTCTTCTCTATAAGTATTTGCTACAGGATCATAAATTGTCGTCCTTGTCGTAGTCCGCCCGCCGGCTATCATAATTCTTCCATCAGGCAGATTTGCCGTTCCTGGACAAAACATATCGTGTCTGGTTTCATTCACCAATCTGTCAGAAAATGAATTTCTAGCTGGATCAAATATTGCCGTGTAAGTTTGGGTGCCGTTGCTTCCACCAGAGTCCTCTTTTGTTGCAGCAGACCATGTCAGTATCTTTCCATCTGGAAGATTAGCTGCTCCTGTCGCATTGACTTTTGAATTGATAACAGGTCCCCAGGTTCCTCTTGTAGAATTCTGAGCTATCACACTTATAGGCAGCAAAACTATAAGCGATAGAATTATAAGGTTAGTACTATTCACTTTAAAATATTTAGGTCTTTGAAAATTAAATTAGATAAGATTTAATATGAAATACATTAATCTAAAGTAGACAAATTGCGCCCTCTAATAAAA
>CAZPUF010000246.1:0-3951 GCA_964589705.1 uncultured Saprospiraceae bacterium
AGATAGTCTTTATTCTTAGTCTACTTTTGTTGTCTTTTAATGAGGCAACTTCAACCAATTCCGCTGTGATTTGGTCAGGTTCTAGAGCCGGTATGTTTCTGGATATATTCTATTCTCCTCCTCAGGTAGGTGAAGTTATAGATAGCTTTAATGGTATTAATGTGTACTATAATGGAGATCAAGGGAATGTATTTGGACGAAATTTAGCAGCAGGAAACTACAATCTCGGACTAAAGTATCAGTGTGTGGAATTCGTTAAGAGATATTACTATATCAATTACGGTCATAAGATGCCATATACATATGGACACGCTAAGGAACTCTTCGATGAGACCTTACCTGACTTGAAACTCAATCATAAGCGGGATCTATATCAGTTTATAAATGGATCTGAATTCAGACCTTTACCTGGAGACATCTTAGTATTCGGACCTAATTACAAAAACCCCTATGGTCATGCTGGAATAGTCACGATGTCTAAGGGTAAGAAGCTTGAAATTATACATCAAAATGTTGGGGAATCTACAAGAGAATTATTTATAGTCTCAGAAATTAATGGACGCTTTTTTGTTGTGGATCCAGATATCAAGGGATGGTTGCGTAAATAATTAACTTTGAAATTCAAGATTTACTACATAGGCAGGGATAAGAAGAATCACTATTCTGAGATTGAGCAATTATACCTGAAACGTATCAATCGATACCTTCCGATAGAAATCATCCAGTTACCAGCGAAAAAATATTCCTCAAGTCTTTCTCGAAAGGAGATCCAAAATTTAGAGGGCCAAATTTTTAAAAAGGAAATGGCTAAAGAGAGTAATGTCATCTTACTAGATGAAGCAGGTAAAAGTATGACGTCTAAGAAGTTTGCTTCCTTTATGGAACATCAAATAAATAGAGGTGGACAATCAATTGCTTTCTTTATTGGAGGAGCCTACGGTTTTTCTGACAAGCTGAAATCATCCAATGCAACGCGAATATCACTTTCGCCCCTGACCTTTGCCCATCATTTGGCTAGGACAGTCTTGCTTGAACAGATTTATCGATCATTTACTATTATTAATAATGAACCTTATCACAATGCCTGAGCATTATAGATAGGTAAACACTCAACAAATAAGACAAAGTATATGTCAATATCCATAGCCTTATGTATCGTAACTGGCTTGATTTCATATCAAGGATTTCAAAATAGAAACGTAGTAGAGAAACTCAAACATCATCCGTCAACGGAGTACCGTCAAAAGGAATATTACAGAATGTTGAGCAGTGGATTCGTGCATGGTGGATGGCTTCATCTTGTGATAAACCTATTTGTCTTGTGGCAATTTGGTCCAGTTGTAGAGTACGAGTTTCAAAAAATATTTGGTTCAGCTTTGGGACCAATTATGTTCTTATTGATGTACCTCTCAGCGATTATAGTAGCAGATATTCCTACGTATATCAAACATAAAAACAACCCTAGTTTTGCAGCTATAGGTGCTTCAGGTGCAGTGTCTGGAATCGTCTTTGCATATATATTGTTCCATCCTTGGGCACGACTCGCATTATATGGTATCATACCATTTAGAGCGATACTGGGAGGTGTTGCTTATCTGGTATACTCATCATGGGCCAGCACTAATCGCAACGATGGTATAGACCATAGTGCTCACTTTACTGGCGCTATTTACGGTATTTTATTCACAATGATATCCTGTCCTGATGTTGCTCGTCAGTTTACAACGGAACTCATAGATGGCTTCCCTCTAGGTTAATTTCAGGACTTTGCTAAGAATGGATATCTGTAATCCGTAGGTGGTGCAAAATTTTCTTTGATCGTACGAGGAGATATCCATCTGTATAAATTAAGGATAGATCCTGCCTTATCATTTGTTCCAGAACCTCTAGCACCTCCAAAGGGTTGCTGTCCTACAACGGCCCCTGTTGGCTTATCATTGATATAAAAGTTGCCAGCAGCATTGCGTAAGGCATAAGTTAGATCCTGAATGACATATCTGTCTTTAGCAAAGATAGATCCTGTCAAAGCATAAGGCGAGGTACTGTCAATTATTGGTAGTAGCTCATCAAGTTTGTTATCCTCATAAACATAGATGGAAATTACTGGTCCAAAGATCTCCTCACACATAGTCTTGTAATCAGGCTTGGAAGCCAAGATCACAGTTGGGTCTATAAAGTATCCCTTCTTCTTCGAATGCCCACCTCCTATGATGACTTTGGCTTCTTTTGATTTTTTAGCATGACTAATATAACCGGCAATTTTATCATAAGCTTTTTCGTCTATGACCGCATTGACAAAATTTCTAAAATCTTCTACTGGGCCTACTTTTAATGTCTTAATATCCTTGGTAATTAGTTTCTTGACAGTTGGCCACAAAGATTTAGGAATGTAGGCTCTTGAGGCTGCCGAACATTTCTGTCCTTGATATTCGAAAGCGCCTCGCACAATAGCTGTACTTAATGAGGCCGCATCTGCACTCGGATGTGCAACTATAAAGTCTTTACCACCTGTCTCTCCTACTATCCTTGGATAACTTCTGTATTTATTAATGTTCTCCCCAATTGTTTTCCAAAGATGTTGGAATACGCCTGTACTTCCCGTAAAGTGAAGACCTGCAAAATCTTCATGATTGAATATAACTTCTCCGGCTTTCGGGCCATCTACAAATACAAGGTTAATGACACCATCAGGTAGACCAGCTTCTCTAAATATTTTCATGACATGATGAGCAGAGTAAATCTGAGAATCTGCACATTTCCACACAACGGTATTACCCATCAATGCAGGCGTAGCAGGCAAATTGCCAGCAATAGCGGTAAAGTTGAATGGCGTTATGGCGAATACAAATCCTTCTAAGGGTCTGTATTCTAATCTATTCCATATGCCGGCGGCGCTGTCTGGTTGTTGGCTGTAGATCTCCGTCATATACCGCACATTGTACCTTAGGAAATCTATGAGTTCGCAAACGGCATCAATTTCTGATTGATATACATTTTTGGATTGTGCCAACATTGTTGCTGCATTCATCTCTGCCCGATAAGGGCCTGCAATTAGGTCTGCAGCTTTCAAGAAGATAGCAGCTCTGTCTTGCCAAGGTGTGGCCGCCCATTTCTCCTTTGCGTCTAGACTGGCTTTAATGGCCTTGTTGACTTGTACTTTTGTGCCTTTGCTATATGTACCTATCGTATGTTTATGATCATGTGGTGGGGATAGTTTTTCTTTCTTCTTTGTCTTTACTTCCTCCCCTCCTATGATCATAGGAATGTCTATTTTAGAAGCACGCATTTTCTTTAAGGCGGCTTTTACAGCAGATCGTTCGGCACTTCCAGGTGCATAGCTTAGAACTGGTTCGTTTTTGGTTTCGGGTACTTTATAGATAGCATTGGACATACTGGACAGGGTTAATTTATTTATAATATTTTGATTTCAAATCTTTGTATATGAATTCTGGAACAAACGCCTTTACATTCCCTTTGCCTTTAATAATTTCCCTCACAATCGTACTGCTTATATGGCTCATGTTTGGTTGAGAAATAAAGAAAACCGTCTCTAATCCATCTCCTATTATATTGTTAAGTTGGGAGATTGTTTTCTCATAATCAAAGTCAGATGAATTTCTAAGACCACGTATGAGGTATTCTGCATTCACCTTTTTTGCAAAGTTAACAGTCAATCCTTTGTATGTAGAACCTTCTACATTTGGATACATTTTGGTCACTTTTTTGACCCAAGCTTGTCTCTGCTTTAGCGTAAATAGATATTTTTTCTGATTGTTTTGACCAATAGCAACTATTACTTTATCAAATAGTTGGGTCGATCGCTCAATAAGATCTAAGTGACCGATAGTAATAGGGTCAAATGAGCCTGGGAAAATGGCAATTTTCTTACTCATGTATAATAATTTTCGCTAATATATAGACAATTACTGATTGCACTCTAAATCTGAGGCC
>CAZPUF010000247.1:0-3899 GCA_964589705.1 uncultured Saprospiraceae bacterium
CATAAATTTTTCTTAAAATTCATATGAGGTACCATTTGATAGCTATTGGGGGTAGTGTTATGCATAATTTGGCTATCAATCTACAGAGCATGGGGCATAAGGTTTCTGGCTCTGATGATGAGATCTATGAGCCAAGTAAAAGTAGACTATCATTGCATGGATTATTGCCTTCTGAAATGGGTTGGCATTCTAATAAAATAGAGAATGATATTGATACTGTCATTCTTGGTAAGCATGCTAGATCGGATAATCCTGAGCTTCAAAGAGCTATCAAGCTTGGCTTGCAGATAATGTCATTTCCTGAGTTTGTCAATGAAGTGAGCAAAGCTTCAACACGTATTGTCGTAGCAGGAAGCCATGGCAAAACAAGCACTACATCCATGATAATGCATGTAATGAAAGTATTAGAATATGATTTTGATTACCTCGTAGGTGCTCAATTAAGTGGTTTTGATACGATGGTAAGATTATCGGGAGCAGATATATTAGTTGTAGAAGGGGATGAATACCCATCATCTTGTTTGGATGACAGTGCTAAAATGCTCCATTATAATGCTACTTGTGGAATAATAACGGGAGTCGCTTGGGATCATGTCAATATCTACAAGACCTATGAAGATTATCTTCAAATATTCCGATTGTTTTTAGACCAAATGCCTGAAAATAGTCCAATCTACTTTGATATGACGGACTCACAATTGCTTCATATGGCCACTACTGAGTCTTTCCAATGTAAGCGAGTTGGTTATCAAGCCATGGAAGACATCAAATCAAATAAGGTCACATATAACAACGAAAATTATTCTTTAAGAATATTTGGTAATCATAACTACAAGAATCTCCAAGCTGCTTATCACGCTTGTGAGCATATAGGAATCTCAAAAGAGGATTTTCTATCTGCAATCACTACTTTTTCAGGTGCATCAAAGCGATTGGAAAGAATTAAAGAAGCTGACCCAATCACTTATAAGGATTTCGCACATGCGCCATCAAAAGTGAAGGCGACCACCGAAGCAGTCAGATCTCAATATCCGAAATCAAAAATTGCAGGTGTGTTGGAGTTGCATACATTTTCCAGCCTACAACATAGCTTTATCCACAATTATTCTGGAAGCGCTGATGGTGTTGACTATTTAGTTGTTTTCTATGATCCTGCCGCCATCGCACAAAAAAGACTCCCTCAATTAGATAAGAATGACCTGTCTAAGGCTATAAATCATAAGCATATGTTAGTATGTGATAGTCCTGAAGACTTAGAAATGGCGTTAGGTAATTTGCTTCGAGACGCTTACGATGTATTACTTGTTATGAGTTCTGGTAATCTTGGAGGTATAAACCTGAAAGAAATGTTGGCTTAGGGCTAATCATTTATATTAATTATCTTCGTGAGCTTAAATAGAAAAAAGAGATAAATGTCTAGAATACTAACGCTAAGAGATGCACTTAAAGAAGCGATGAGTGAAGAGATGAGAAGGGATGAAAATGTCTTTTTAATGGGTGAAGAAGTAGCTGAATATAATGGTGCTTACAAGGTAAGTAAGGGAATGTTGGATGAGTTTGGTGCTAAAAGAGTTATAGATACACCAATAGCAGAATTGGGTTTTGCTGGGATAGGCGTAGGAGCTGCCATTGGTGGACTAAGACCAATCGTAGAATTCATGACATGGAATTTTGCTGTCTTGGCTTTCGATCAGATAGTGAATAATGCAGCTAAGACTTTAAGTCAATCTGCTGGTGATTATAGGTGTCCTATAGTATTTAGAGGACCTACGGGGACTGCAGGACAACTAGCACAGCAACATTCGCAGACTTTTGAGAGTTGGATGGCCAATGTCCCTGGGCTTAAGGTAATCTCTATTGTTGATCCACATGATGCAAAGGGATTGCTTAAATCTGCTATCCGTGATGATGACCCTATTTGTTTCATGGAGTCTGAAATGCTTTATGGACATAAAGGAGAAGTGCCTGAAGAAGAGTTTTTGATTCCAATAGGTAAGGCTGCGGTGAGAAGAGAAGGAACAGATGTCACACTTGTCTCATTTAATAAATTGACACTTGTCTGTGATCAAGCTGCTGATGAATTAGCAAAAGAAGGTATTTCTGCAGAGGTTATAGACCTCAGAACAATTAGACCTCTAGATCATCATACATTAGTAGAATCTGTTAAGAAGACCAATCGAATGGTTGTCGTAGATGAGAGTTGGCCATTTGCTGGGGTATCTGCTGAGATTGCCTACGAAATACAGAAGTATGCTTTTGATTATCTGGATGCACCGGTAACAAGGGTTAATGCAGCAGACACCTCTCTATCCTATGCGCCACCTTTTGTAGACGAGTACATGCCGACCCCACATAAAGTTATCAGAGCAGTTAAGGAAGTGATGTATGTTAAAGCTTGATAGTTTGGTGTGATCTAGACTTTTTTTAGCTTACGCTACTCATTAGTGTAATCCACTATTGCACAGCACTATACATTAAATAAGAAGTGCATAATATCTCCATCATGGACGATATAAGATTTGCCTTCTATACCCATTTTGCCAGCTTCTTTCACCTTCGCTTCTGAGCCAAGGGACACATAGTCATCATACTTAATCACTTCTGCTCGTATAAAGCCTTTTTCGAAATCAGTATGTATTACACCTGCAGCTTGAGGTGCAGTGGATCCTCGTCTGACAGTCCATGCCCTTACTTCTTTTTCACCGGCAGTAAAATAAGTGATGAGGTTGAGTAAAGCATAGCAACCTACAATGACCCGATTTACACCTGGCTCATTCAGACCCATCTCTTCTACAAACATCATCTTCTCTTCATATTCTTCTAGCTGTGCTATTTCTTCTTCGATGGATGCACAAATGAGAATAACTTCAGCCTCTTCATCCTTGACGCAGTCAATAAATGCTTTTGTATGTGCATTACCATCCTTGACAGAGTTTTCATCTACATTGCAGACATACAAAATTGGTTTGGCAGTAAGCAACATCATTTCTTTTATCAGCGCTTTACCATCATCATCCAAATCTATAGATCGAGCAGATTGTCCTTCTTCTAAGGCCTTGTATATTTTCTCACCAAGCTCTACATTTTTCTTATCTGCTGGCTTACCTGTTTTGGCTTGTTTCTTAAGCTTTTCTAGCCTCTTTTCCACAGTCTCCAAGTCTTTCAAGATGAGCTCTGTGTCTATAATGTCTTTATCCCTGACTGGGTCTACTGATCCATCAACATGCACAACATTATCATTATCAAAACATCTGACTACATGAGCAATAGCATCCACTTCTCTAATATTACCTAAAAACTGATTACCGAGACCTTCGCCTTTACTTGCTCCTTTGATAAGGCCAGCGATATCAACAATCTCGACAGTTGTAGGTTGGACTTTCTGTGGATTTACAATAGCAGAAAGCTCTGTTAATCTCTTGTCAGGTACTGTGATTACACCAACATTAGGCTCTTTTGTAGCAAAAGGATAATTGGCAGCTAAGGCTTTAGCGTTTGTAAGGGCATTGAAGAGGGTAGACTTTCCTACATTAGGGAGTCCAACAATTCCTGCAGTTAATGGCATAAGTCTCTTTTAATTTGCCGCAAATATAATTGCATTGCACATAAGTTGATGTATTAAGTAGGTTATTCAAATATCATGAACTAAAGACTGAATACTTGCTTTAATTTAGCCACGGACTCAGATTAATTAGAGCCTTTTATTTATTAAGAATTTATAGAATTATTACCGTTAATACCTAAGCTTTGTTTTATGAATTTTCTAGCTCATTGTTTACTTTCTTGTAGTGAAGAAGATTTGCTCATTGGAAACGTCATTACTGATTTCATCAAGAAGAATGAGGTAGTATACTTCAATGAGTCTATTCAAAAAGGCATTGAGTTACATAAATCCATTG
>CAZPUF010000248.1:0-3894 GCA_964589705.1 uncultured Saprospiraceae bacterium
AAGTCTCGTAACCTATATCTGCAATAAAACCACTCTGTTCTCCTCCTAATAAATTTCCGGCTCCTCTAATATCCAAGTCTTTCATCGCAATATGGAAACCACTTCCCAGGTCAGAAAATTCTTCCAGTGTTCTTAACCGTTTACGTGCATCTGTTGTAAGTGTAGATATAGGGGGTGCAAACAGATAACAATACGCCTTTTTGTTAGATCGACCGACCCGGCCTCTTAGCTGATGAAGGTCGCTCATGCCAAAATTCTGTGCATTATTGATAATAATGGTATTGGCATTAGGAATGTCTAATCCTGTCTCTATAATATTCGTACATACAAGTACGTCATACTTTCCACCTATAAACTCCAGTAAGGTTTTTTCCAGCACCTTGCTATCCATCTGTCCGTGGGCCATGGCGACTTCTAAGTCAGGGCAGAGCTTCCTGATCATCGCCGTGATATCTGGCAAAGATTTGACTCTATTGTGCACAAAGAATACTTGACCCCCTCTTGTAAATTCGTAGTAGATAGATTCCTTAATCAGTTCGTCATTGAATACACGACGTTCTGTGTGTATCGGTTGTCGATTGGGAGGGGCAGTCCTCATCACAGATAAATCTCTAGCTGCCATCAGAGAGAACTGTAACGTTCTTGGTATAGGTGTCGCCGTCAAGGTGAGGGTGTCCACATTGACTTTGAGGTTTCTTAATTTTTCCTTAGCAGCCACTCCAAACTTCTGCTCTTCGTCTATTACTAATAGCCCTAAGTCCTTAAATTTCACTTTCTTATTCAGTAGGGCATGGGTGCCGATAATGATATCTAATTCTCCACCCTCTAGCTTTTTGTATATGGCTGTTTTCTCTTTTGTAGTTCTGAATCGATTGACATAATCTACATCGACGCCAAACTTCTCTAGTCGACCTCCAAAGGTTTTGTAGTGCTGGAGGGCCAAGATGGTAGTAGGGACCAAGATCGCCACTTGTTTGCCTCCAAGTACGGCTTTAAATGCTGCCCTGACAGCAATCTCCGTCTTGCCGAAGCCAACATCTCCGCAGACCAGTCTATCCATAGGATAAGCTTTCTGCATATCTTCTTTGACCGCTATAGATGTCTCGTACTGGTCAGGCGTATCCTCATAGATAAAAGATGCTTCTAACTCATTTTGCAAGTGCCCATCAGGTGGAAAGGCAAACCCTTTAGACGCTTTTCTTTTAGCGTATAGCTTAATGAGTTCGTGGGCGATATCCTTAATCTTCTTCTTGGTCTTGCGACGCAGATTCTTCCAAGCCTCTCCACCTATTTTGCTCAGACGAGGCTGGTTGCCTTCTTTGCCAACATACTTGGAGATCTTATGCAAACTATTTATCCCCACATACAGGATATCGTTATTAGAATATATCAATCGGACAGACTCTTGCTCCTTCCCATTAATATTGAGTTTTTCTAGACCACTGTAGCGTCCTATTCCATGATCTATATGTGTCACAAAATCTCCAGGCTTGAGCTCTTTCAACATTCGAAGACTCAACGCCGCCTCTTTTGTAAATCCTTTCCGGAGTTTATATCTATGGAATCGCTCAAAAATCTGATGGTCTGTATACAGCGCTACATTCAGGTCTGTATCTATAAATCCTGAGTGAATGGCTTTGCTGACAGGATGAAAGTTTACCTCAGCACCCAAGTCTTCAAAGATGTTGTAAAATCGTTCTATCTGTCGATTGTTATCAGTAAAGATGTAGGTCTCTACATTTTGTTCCTCTTTAGTTTTGAGATCCTCGAGAAGTAGTTTAATGTTCTTATTAAAGTTAGGCTGTGGGGTCGCATTAAATTTAATCTCCTTATCTGTTTGGACAGAGGCGCTTGTCGGCTTTTTGAGGAATATAATGTCCTTATCATCTATTTCGCCAATGACTTGATCAGGATAGATGAAGGCCCTGTCACTTAGCAATTTTATAAGTACCTCATCCTCGGTATATTTGACTTGATCGGCGTAGATGGCTGCTTTGTCCTGACAGTTTTGTAATTGCTGTAGTAGCATATCTACATCCTTAACCCAAATGCAGGTGTCCTGGGGGAGGGTCTTGAATATGGACACTTTGTCTTCCTGCGAGAACTTATTACTGACATTCGGTATAATGGAAACGCGTTGTATATTCTTTAGGGAGAGTTGTGTTGTGGGATTGAATAATCTTATACTTTCCACTTCTTCGTCAAAGAGTTCTACTCTGTATGGCCATTCATTACCAAAAGAAAATATGTCCACGATACCTCCCCTAATAGAAAACTGACCAGGCTCATATACAAAATCAGTTCGCTCAAAGCCATATTCGATTAGAAACTCTATGATCGTATCTACATCGAGGTTTTCTTCTTTGGCAATGTGAATCTTCTGAGACTCTAAGTGAGCAGGGTCAACGACCTTTTCAAAAATCGCCTCTGGATAGGTAACCAAGATATCATGGGTATGATACTTCGCTGAAATCTTGTTGATGGATTCTGTACGGACAAGTACATTATTGTTGTCCAGTTCTTCGAAAAAAGCGGGTCGTCTAAATGAGTCTGGAAAGAAGAAAACCGATTGAGACTCTATGATTTGGTCTAAGGTATTCTGTACATAAGCGGCTTCCTCTTTATCCGTGGCGACATAGACATGCGATTTTTTGACACTTTGAAATATTGAAGCAAGGACAAAGCATTCCTGAGCGCCCATCAGTCCTGAGAGTAATAAACGGGAAGGCTTATCTTGGTCTAGCCCAACTAGAATTTGTTTGGTTTGCTCGGCATCTCCATATTTTCCGAGTAACCTAATTAGATTATCCACTATGCTCAGACACTTATCCCTAAAAATAAAGAAACCTACCTCAAGTGAGATAGGGTCGGCATGGATTACTGTGAAGCTCTATTTGTACCAAAACTCCACTTCAAACCATTTAATTAAGCCCAATCCATGGCATAGACGAAGGCTGTTCCTAAGAACGGAAGCATCACCCAAAACCACTCTGGCAAGAATACCAAAAACAGAATAGTTCCAATCAATGAAATCCATGTCATCATCCAATATTTCCTTCTAGATTCTGCTGTCGATGTCATATTGTTAATATTAAGGGCACAAAGGTAAGGGTATCTGTTATTAACCTCTACTAAGTGATGCAAAAAATGTGCATTCTCTTATCCATCTAATCTTGGCCATCAAAAAATTCTCAATTTGGCTATTTGTCTTATCATTAGTCTCATAAACCCTTGATAGTCAGGCAGGTTTGGAAATCGCCTAAAGAGTCACTAATTTTATGTAAAATGAAAATCATGAAACGAACGCATCTATCCGTCCTGCTTTTTATGGCATTAATCATTATGAGCTGTACAAAAGAAGAAGAACCAATTATAGAACCTATAGAACCCATTATCGTAATTCCATCTCCATTTGAATCATTATTAGGTACTTGGCAAGTAGAAACTATCATCAATGGAGGAGATACCATTGTGGTTACTGAATCCGATATCTTGCATATAGAAGAAAATCTTGACACAACAGATTATTTTGCAAGCGGTTATTTTCAACGTGATGAGAATGAAAAGGATTCTATTACTCTGGAATTATTTCCAGATAATCAGGATTCAATTGTCATTAAGAATGGTGGTGTTACATTCAGATGTAATTACAACTTGGAGAATGAGGGCTCTTTGGAAATAGACGACTCATTGAACGACGACAGTGGAACTTTTGTATGGAAAACTTTTTATACAAGGATATAAATCCACTCCTATTTATCGATTTTAGAATAAAACAAAAAAACAGCCTCCGAATCCTCAGAGGCTGTTTTTTGCAAGGTGACTAATCTTGCTCCTTTAAATACTCTATCTTTTTATTATTAGAGAGTTGACTAGACTCTCACCCTTTTGTTT
>CAZPUF010000249.1:0-3862 GCA_964589705.1 uncultured Saprospiraceae bacterium
CAGTAAGTCCTATACCAGATGCCTTCTTCCATCCGCTGACGATGATATGGAAAGAGTATGTCCTCTTTGGTGGTATGCCGGAAGTAGCTGTCACTTATAATAAGTCAAAGAATATAGCAGAAGCCATAGAAGTACAAGAGCAGATACTTAGAGCCTACCAATTAGATTTTGTCAAGCATGCAGAGAAAACAACATCTACCAGAATACAACATATATGGAATTCTCTACCCTCTCAGCTCGCTAAAGAAAACAATAAGTTTCTGTACAAGGTCATCAAATCAGGAGCCCGAGCCCGAGAATATGAGTCCGCCCTCCAGTGGCTGGTCGAATCTGGACTTGTCATTAAAACTTCAAAGATAGAGGAGGCGAGGATACCTCTGAAAGCTTATGAAGATATCACTTCATTCAAAATATATGCTTTCGAGACGGGACTGCTGATGCGCCATTCTGGTTTGAATCCTGGCACCTACTTACAAGGAGATAAGCTATTTACAGAATACAAAGGGTCATTGGCAGAAAACTATGTGGCGTCCGTGCTGAATAAATTGTACAGAGATGGGCCGTATTACTGGACTTCAAAAGGCAAAGCAGAAGTGGATTTTGTCATAGCACCTGATGGACATTGTATACCTATAGAAGTAAAATCTGGCACCCGCACCAAAGCCAAAAGTCTCTCTGTATACAAGGAAAGATATCAGCCTCCGATAAGAATTAGAATCTCAAATAAGAATCTGAAGTTAACCGATGATATATTAAATATCCCGTTGTTCTATGCTGATCACATAGACCATTTTCTAGGTAAAATATTGTAAAGGGAAATCTATAGCTGCTTAGCCAATTTGATAGGTACTGCCACACACTTCTTCTCCATGTAGTCCATCATCTCCAGTACTAGTGATTTGGCATCATCATCTAAGTCATCTATCCGTTTATTGAACACGGACTGAATGGCTTTTTGCTTTACAGCAGAAATTTCAGTAGGAATATGAGACAACGCTTTCTCTATCTGCCGCTCATTGAATAATTGATTAAAGGCAAGGACTTCTTCTTGTATCATCGGTCTGGCCTTCTCCATCTCTGACTTTCGGAATTCTAGATTATCTTCTGACAGTTTCTTGAGATCTTCTATTTCAATGTATTTCACATTAAAATCACTCACAACTTCAGCACTCACATTGCGTGGCACTGCCAAATCAATGATCACTTTTTCAGAAGTATCTCCTTCCAACATCTGCTTGTATATGGAGACATCTATAAGCGCTTTACTTGCAGAAGTACATACAAACATGATATCAAACTTCCCTTTGACTTTTGTCAA
Organism: uncultured Saprospiraceae bacterium; assembly: GCA_964589705.1. GTDB lineage: Bacteria > Bacteroidota > Bacteroidia > Chitinophagales > Saprospiraceae > RFSX01. The sequence continues at coordinate 1,319 of CAZPUF010000249.1, forward strand.
GTCATGAATATGATAAGCTTCAGCACCTATCTCTTTAGATAACTCAGCCGCATTGTGTAAGCTTCTGTTGTATATCTTGATATCACTGAATTGGTACTTCTTGAGAAATTTTGCGACCAGTGCATTAGTCTCTCCTGCTCCAACCAGAAGGACCTTTGAATTTAATGGCACATCCGTCTTCATCAATGCAGACACAGCTAGTGAAACGACCGATAAGGGTTTTTCACCAATCTTTGTATTATGATATATCTTCTTTGCCGTTCTGACGGTCGCTTTCTCTAGCAGGCGAAGATTGTCAGACACATGTCCTGCTTTTCTGGACCATTCATAAGCCTCTCTGAACTGTCTGAATATTTCTCTCTCCCCTACCACCAAGGAGTCCATAGAGGAAGTCAATTCAAATACATGCTTGATCGCCGCTTCTCCTTCATAGACAGAGACGAAATTTCGGATGTTGGCTAGCGTTTGTTCTTCTAACTGCGGATTGACTGACTTAAAAAATTGACTAAGTTGGTTATTGCAATCAAAATCATTAGCATACATTATAAATGTCACCCGATTACAGGTCTCCAAGTACATACAATCATTGATATCGTATCTCTCTTGGATGTGCTTAAGATTTAATGACTTCTCATCTTTAGACTCTCCACGTAGGAAAAAGTGCCCAATCTCATTAACATTGAGTTGGTGATGAGTTACAGTAATTACTTTATAATGTGTCAACAAAGCCATTGGTGTCAAAAGTAGGCTATAGGCACCTGCCTAATGTCATGACTATGTAAAATAGACCCTCGTGACCTTATTTAGAATCATTCCACTTACTAAGCGTTTGCATTGATTCCTTGCCTTTGACGTCGATGTATGAGCATACTTAATACAATAGAAAAGATGCAGTACATGGTAAAAAAGATAATACCTGGGGAAAACTTGGAGTAGTTCACGGTTTCTATAGTCATAGATGCAGAAGTACTTGCCATGGCTCCTAACTGTGAATTGAGCAAGCCATAGAAACCGATATACGACATGAAAATCGCTACTACAAATACATCAGCCATACTCCACTTACCTAGATAGAAGATGACTGTTTGTACAATTTTGGACTGCTTTGCCCGCTCTACAAAGAGGTAGGCTGTAGTCAATATCATCTTTAGAAAAGGAAGTACTATACTGAATAATAATATAAGAAAGCCAACCAACTTCAAGTCCCACCCTCTTCCTTCTAATAAGGTTCTAGTTACATCAGTTATAGACTTACTCTGAAAATACATGACCTGCTCATCAAAGTGTATTTGCTCCCCTAGTAATTGTAAATCTACATCAGAAAGTCTTGCATCTAGATCTATCATCGGTAGGAAAAGACCTAAGACTAAAAAGACGATACATACCAAAGTCAACCACACCATCGCCCATCTAAATGTGAGCTGACGAGTCATCACTAGCAATAGCAGGATAGCTAGTCCCAAGGCACCTAAGATGTACTTGATTCGCAGATTTATTTGACTATCAGCCTCAGCTACAAGAGACATGATGCGATCATTGGTTTCCTCCAGACTACTTACCTCATATTTCTTGTAGATAACATCCCTTCTATCTACCAGATTATTAGAGGCTTCTTCGACTAACATATCGCTGACTTGCTTGGTAATTTGTTCTTTGAGTTCAGGAATCTTCTTTTCAAATTCCTTCATCATTTGAGCTGCAATGCTTGGAATTTTCTTTTTGAAATCTAGATTCTCCACTTGCTTCTCGATATTGCCTTTAAACATCCCCATGAACAAGCCGACCAACTTATTATCCTGATTGTCCTTATCCATGAACATTTCTACCAACTTACCAGACTCTATATAATCCTTATGGAGACCATGGAGATAGTTTTCTATTTGGCGTTGGAAGCCTTGCAAGTCATTAGCATCAAAATTAAAATCTCCAGCTTTCTTTTCAATAATGCCAAAGATTCTGGATTTCCAGAGGTCGATATTAAACAGGCCATAGTTAATCTTATTGATTTCTGCGAAGTCATATTTAGCTTCATTAGTTTGGACAGTGAGGTCATATAGCTGTTTGCCTTGCCAGATGGCAATGCCTAAAAGTCCTGCTAGTATAATGGATAGTAAAATTCTCATATCAATAGCTTATATAACGCAGAAGGTCAAAGATACAGTGCTTACTTTGATATAACGAATGGACCAATTGAGTAAAAGGTTCTCAATTTTCGTCGAGTGATCATAGTCTTTCGACTTACACTGTAATTAAAGCTATCCAGAAATGGTCAGGAAATCTTTGAACAAGGGACCCTGCTCTTTTTTGTTATTGATCCTGAAAGACCCTGATATAATCCACGATCATGTTCTGTGGAAAGCGTGTAGTTGCATCTGGAGATCCCGGCCAGTTACCTCCTACGGCAACATTGAATATGAAGAAGAATGGTTCATTAAATGGATAGGCATTTTGTGAGCCAATTATGCTTGGTGATATTCTATGATATTGTCTATCATCTACCAGGAAGCTCACGTCGTTTTCTGACCAAATCATAGAAAATACAAG
>CAZPUF010000250.1:0-3859 GCA_964589705.1 uncultured Saprospiraceae bacterium
CTATATTTGAAGGTATCAAATCATATAGACGATGAAAAAACTAATAATTACCCTACAGCGGCTGAGCCTAAGGAAATCACTGAGCATTAGAAGCTAATCTGATTGGGTAAAATTGATGGTATTTAAAAAAATACAGATGCCAAAATTGACACCTGCATTTATAGTTTGGGATAAAAGAAGGAATTGATCAGTATTCTCTAATCTGCTTTGTGATAGAATATTTAGATAAAGAAAGAAGCAGATAGCTCAATGAATTTGGCATTGCGGCCTATATCCAAAGGAATCCCTTCAAATTTGTATCCGTCACTAACGTCTTGGAAAATATATGTATGGCGGAGATCTAGATGTATATGCTTATTTAGCTTATATCCTAGTAGAAAATTAAATCCAGTATTGTATTTTCTGCTATTAAATTCCAGTGAGTTGGTAAATGAGGATAGTTTTTCAAATTCGGATAGATTCCATATGATTTCAGGACCTGCGCCAAGCTTAATTTTTTTGATCAATACGCCTGCCATTATGGAGCCCCTTATTGATTGAGTCCTATTAGTAAAGATGCTGGCAGGATCTAGAAGAGTATTATTTGACCCATATGCTTCCACGGTAAATGACTGACCACTCGTCATATATCCAGCTTCAGACATTAAGAATACTTTTTCATTTTGATTGATCATAGTGACACCTATTCCTTGACGTGATTGAGCACCTACAAATCCAAGTTGAAGGGCTTTTGAAAGCGAAGATTCTACATAATTTTCTGAGTTAGGAGATGTATATGAAAGGCCATAGAAAGTTTTAATTCCGAATGTTGTCTGCGCTGTTGCGATAGAAGCTAGGCATAGCAATGCTAGCATGAAAAATGTGTTCTTCATTTTATTAGATTTAATTAGTCATTAATAAATAGGCAACTCAAATCTCTAGATTAAGGAAGTTGTTTGATTACCTATGTTAAGTGTAGAGTAGCGTCAGACAGTTAGCTTTTGACTTTAATAATGTTCTATAATTAATGCAATTGATAGACAATTTATTATAGTCGAAATCAAAAATGTTGTCAAGAAATCAAGATTTAAATTTTCCTTGCGGCACCTATACTAAAGCGAATTATATCTCGTTATAGTAAGCTTTTTTGATACAAAAGGATCCTACTCCTTTGAGCCGAAAGGCGAAGGGAAGACTTGATCAGTCAGTCGTCGTGACTTTTTATCATATTAAGAGGCATATTTCTCATCTAAGTTTTGCTTTATTAGCTTCTTTTAAATCACCTTTGTGCCATGAGAAAGTTTCTGTTATATATTATGCCTGCACTGACCTTGACAGGCTTATTGTGGTCATGTAAAGGAGACCAGCAAGTAAATACGGTGACTGTAGAGGATTCTGAAAAGTTGTCCAATCAGATCGAGAAGGAGTTAGATAACCCAGAATTGTATTATCAGCGGGCCCAGATTTATCATAAGGAAGAATCATATGATCAATCTATCCTTGATGTGCAACGGGCTATAGCCTTAGACTCTCTGAAGCCTGAGTATTATCATTTGTTGGCGGATAATTTGATGGATTATTATAGATCTAAAGATGCACTTATCACTATGGTGAGAGCGGCTAAGTTGTTTCCAGAACGTATACCCACACTGCTCAAGCTATCTGAGACACAGCTTATCCTTAAGATGTATGAGCCATCACTAGAAACGGTAGCTCGAATATTCAGCGTTGACCCCAATCACCCAGAAGGCCACTTCATGATGGGTATGAACTTCAGAGGAATGGGAGAAACAGACAGAGCAATTAATGCTTTTCAGACTGTTACAGAAATGGATCCTGAAAACCTTGATGCTTGGTTGTTTACAGCAGATTTGATGTACGAGAAAGATTTAGCTATCGCTAAAGACTACTATGAAGCAGCACTTAATCTATCGCCAGATGATCCTAGTGCATTGCATTCTATGGCTTTCTATCTTCAAAACAATGGTAACGATGCCAAAGCCATTGAATTATACAAGAAGATAGTCACCAATGACAGGACCTACACGGATGCCTACCTTAATATGGGTATCTTATATATGTCTATGGACTCATTAGCAGTCGCTAAGGAACAATTTAATATAATGGCAGGTGTCTCTCCAACGAATCACTTGCCATATTTCTACAGAGGACTGATACATGAGGCTCAAGGAAATCTTGATGAAGCTCGCAGAGATTTGCAAAATTGTATTAATCTAAAAGATGATTTTGACAGAGCACGCAAAGCGCTATTTAGAGTAAATGAAAGCGGATAGAAAAGGCTACTAAGTACCTGATATCCTTTTGTATAAAAAAAGTGAGAGAATCAAATTGAATTCTGATTCTCTCAATAAGTGTCCTCATGTGAGGATTGGATATAAATTAATTCTTACAACTTCTGTACTCGTTCCCTGTATACGTTATTAGAATGGTCAGTCACAAGTAGGGTATAGGTGCCTGACTCCAAATCACTCATGTCTATTTGATGAGCTGTTGTTGACAATACAAGTTTCCCTTGAATATCTATGACTTGAGCAGACTGTAGATTCACTTCTGACGGTATAGTCAATGTCGTCGCTACCGGATTTGGATACACTGCAGCAGGAAGTGCTCTGACATCAGATACAGAAGAGGAATTAGCTTCAGAAAAAGTAAATGCATCATTTGTCGCACCATCACCAGCAGAACTGCCATTTCCGTTATTGGCTTGTCCTGACACATAGAAGGTCACATCGCCAGCAAAGTTGTCGGGAGCCGTCCAGGTCATGGTCAGCGAATCAGAAGGTAATCGTCTATTGTGCTCTACATATTGGCGATCACCAATCATAATATCTCCAATACCTGTTTGAAAATCAGCAAAAGTATTAACCGCGTTTTCTGTGGCATCTTCCAGACAAACCATCTGGAATCCATAACCACCCGGCAATCCCGTTGTGTTAATCTTTAGCGTCAGCGTATAGGTTTCTGAAGGGATATATTCCGTCACTGGATTACCGTCATCGTCAAACAAGGCAACTGCCAAAGAAGGTGTAAAAGCCCCCGATGCATGGCAGCCAGGACGACTACAAGTCTGACCGCTCTCTCCAGGTGCACCAGTGGAACCCTGATTTCGTTGTGCACCAAAACCGCCCGAAAAAGAAGTCATCATAAAACCAACAGAGATGATAGAACAAAAAAGTAAATATTTTTTCATGTATAAATAATTATATAATTAAATCTTATAACTGTAGTAATTGGCTTAGAGGCAAAACCAAACAAGTATAATTAAAATATATTTTGATTCCAAAAGTTTAAATTTCTTAACTTAAATTAGATAACTATTATAGTTATAATGTAACCTAATGTCAAAATCCAATACTTCCTTCTGGACGCTTACAGTTGCTTTGGCTGGTTTTTTATTTGGATTCGATACCGTTGTTATTTCTGGCGCAAACCTACCTATTAAAGCACTTTGGAACACCACTCCTGCCTTTCATGGATGGTTTATTATGTCTATGGCCTTATGGGGGACAGTCATTGGCGCCTTGCTTGGTGGAGTGCCGACGGACAAGATTGGACGAAAGCAAACTTTGTTTTGGATAGGGATTTTGTATACCGTCTCTGCTTTAGGGTCGGCCTTGGCGGTGAATCCATATATATTCTCTTTATCTAGATTTATAGGGGGCTTAGGTATAGGGGCATCGAGTGTGGCGGTTCCTATATATTTATCAGAGTTGTCCTCTAAGAGGCAAAGGGGCTCTATCGTCGCCAGATATCAATTTATGATTGTCTTCGGAATCTTCATTGCATTCTTTTCTAATTACTTCTTGAAAGGCGTGGGTGGTGCTAATGATTGGCGCTGGATGCTCGGCATAGAAGCTGT
>CAZPUF010000251.1:0-3817 GCA_964589705.1 uncultured Saprospiraceae bacterium
GCTCTATCTGTGGCTAATACCAATCCTGAGGGGAGGTAAGGATAAGCTCCCCAACAACCATTGGTGCCTCCATTACCGCCAAAGAAGGTATCGTAAGCACCAACCTTTATCATATTCGTCGGTCTGCTCACATCTGTAATTACAACCCCATCAGTATACCAAGAAGTTATAAGGTACTCGTCTTGAAAATGAGTATTATGAGGTACCACGCCTTGTCCAGCTGTTTCTAAAGGCTGAAAAACGTCTAATCTTCTAATATTAGAAAAGTCACTAATATCATATGCATCTACATAGGCATCACCTCTTTCGTCCGTTGTATAGGCATAATTACCGTCATCAGAGATCCACGTATTATGTGTAAAATTAAAAGAGGTATTAGTCTCACCTAATAACACAAGATTCGCCTTGTCTGTAACGTCGAATATTCTTAGTTGACCACCGAATATTTCTGAGCTGTACATTATATTATCTCTTACAAATAGGTCGTGTGCATAACCATCACCATGAACACCTACGATAGGCGGGTTCCATCTATCTTGGTTAAGATCCATGATTACAGCTTTATTCATATCTCCACCACCACATCCTGCCAAATAAGCAAAACCGTTTTCATCTATGTAGAGGTTATGACAAGCACCTAAAGGCACAGTACCATTGGTCATAACATCTGGTGTTATTAATTGCCACCTTATAGAATCGTTATCTGCCTGACTCATATCTACAACGAGTAGACCATCGTTGGATTCAGAAGTGACATACACATGGTCTTCCCATGATTTCATATCTCTCCATACTGTATTAGTTCCTGGGATCGTGATGACCTCTACTGGTGCCGCTGGGTCTGCAAGGCTATAAATCCTTGTATTATCTACAGTCCCTACAATTGCGTATTCTGTACCTCCGTCAGATACAAAACCCCAAATATCGTTTGCTGCTTCAGGAAATTGTGGGTTAGAAACCAATTCTAAATTGAAATCATTCTGACTGATTAATAGATTGGCTGTTAAGAACAAAAGCGTCGTGTAAAATAGTCTCATAGTGTGTGTTTGAAAAATGCTTCGCAAAAGTACAACGTTCTAATTAACATTATGGTTTTGAGCACATTTTGTATGACATTTAGTGCTAATTTTTTAGATCCACTAAGGCTGTAGTCAACCTTGATATGCAAATTTTCTTCTCATTTTCATCGGTTATCTCTATATTCCATACATGTATCTTCCTCCCTATCTTAATTGGTGTAACCTTCCCAAAAACATAGCCCTGTTTAGCACTAGAAAGGTGGTTCGCATTTATTTCGACGCCAACGACAGCTTTTTCAAAGGGATTTTCTTGGACAACTACTGAGGCTACAGATCCTATCGTTTCAGCTAGAGCTACTGAAGCACCTCCATGTAAGAGTCCCATTGGCTGTTTAGTTCTATGGTCTACTGGCATTTTAGCAATAAGGTAATCGGATCCTACTTCAGTAAATTCAATGCCAATATGCTGGACCATTGTATTTATTCCTGATGCATTAAGGGATTTAATATTGGGATTACTTTTCCAGATCATATATTTGTATTACAAATAAGTTTAATGTAAAACTATGAAAATCTACCATAACCCGAGATGTAGAAAGAGCAGAGAAACCCTTGCGCTTATAGAAGAAAAAGGTACTGATCCGGAAATAATACTTTATCTTGAAAATCCACCTTCAAAGAGAGAACTTACCAACCTCATCCACATGCTAGGTATAGCGCCATTTGATTTGATTAGAAAAGGGGAGTCCATTTACAAAGAACAATATAAAGGCAAAGATTTGACCGATCAGCAATGGATAGATGCAATGATAGCCAATCCAAAACTGATAGAAAGGCCTATAGTTATTCAAGGAAATAAAGCTGTATTAGGAAGACCTCCTTCTAATGTACTTGAGCTATTATAAGCTGATTTTTGGTAATATATACTTTTTGATAGCCTCTATGTCATTAGGATGGAATGGATGAGCATCCATCTGATTTCTAAACCAAGTCAACTGTCGTTTTGCATATCTTCTTGTATTCTGCTGTATAAGCTCTATAGTCCGACTCAGATCATAGTCTCCATCCAAATATTTGAAAACTTCACTGTAGCCAACCGTATTCAATGACCTCATATGTCGAAAGGGTAGCACAGAGGTTACCTCTTCCACTAGCCCCGCATCTATCATGTGCAAGACCCTTGCATTGATTCGATCATATAATTCTTCTCTTGGTCTTTCTAGTTTAAGATAAATAGGCTTAAATGGTCTAGGGATCTTGGGTTGATCTATGAAGGAAGAGAAGGGCTTACCTGTTAGATGCATGACGCCAAGCATCCTGATTAAACGCCGATCATTAGCTTTATCCACTGAGCTGAAGCTTATTGGATCAGCTCTCTCAAAATCCACTAAGACTCTAGTCTTGTTATCTTTTAACGCTTTCTCTATTAATTGGCTTATCTCTATTGGAACCTGAGGAATCAAATCAAGCCCTTCACATACCGCTTTAATATACAGTCCAGTTCCTCCACTAAGTATTGGCGTACTCCCGTGTTCATAGGCCTGGTTAATACTTAGCAAAGCATCCTTTTCGTAATTACCTGCTGTATATGAATCTCTTACAGATTTAAAATCCACCAGTTTTATATTTCCAGCCTTAATCTCTGAAGGATTTGGTTTTGCTGTACCGATGCTAAGTTCTTTATATATCTGGCGGCTATCTGCAGATATGATACAGCCATTTACTGCTTGACTTAAGGCAATGGCCGTTTTTGTTTTTCCAATTGCTGTGGGCCCGACGAGAACTATTAAATATTTTGCACGATCATCCAAGGAACAATGAGGTATTGGTTATCTTAACTGCCATGTCTTCAAAAAATACGATCAAATGAATAGAGTATACACTATGATAATATTAAGCTTAGCTCTTCTAGGCTGTAAAGATACTTCACCTGATAAGAAAATGACATCTCAAAAAAAAACAGCATATGCTATGGTAATTCATGGTGGTGCAGGTACAATACTGAAAAAGAACATGACACCTGAGAAGGAGAAAGCATATCTAGATGCACTTAATTTAGCACTGGATACAGGAGAGAAAATTTTGAAATCGGGTGGAAGCAGCATGGAGGCAGTGGTGGCAACAATTAAGACTATGGAAGATTCACCATTATTTAATGCGGGAAAAGGAGCCGTATTCACCAATGAGGGGCATAACGAATTAGATGCATCCATTATGAGAGGTAGTGACAGAGAGGCCGGTGCAGTTGGTGGTATCAAAACGGTGAAAAATCCTATAGAAGCAGCTAAAGGTGTTCTTGAAAAATCTGAGCATGTTATGATGACAGGTGCTGGTGCTGATACCTTTGCGAAGACTCTTGGGTTAGAACAAGTTGATAATAAATATTTTCACACTGAAAGTAGATGGAAAAGTTTGCAAAGGGTATTGGAAAAAGAAAAAGCGTTAGGAATGGAAATCAGTGAAATATCTGAGAGCAAATTTGGAACTGTAGGCGCCGTAGCTTTAGATAATAATGGAAACATAGTTGCTGGTACTTCCACAGGTGGGATGACCAATAAGCGATTCAACAGGATTGGAGATAGCCCCATTATAGGTGCAGGTACTTATGCCAACAATGAGACCTGTGGTGTTTCTTGTACAGGCCATGGCGAATATTTCATAAGATATGCTGTGGCACACGATGTATCTGCAATGATGGAATATAAAGGAGTCAGCTTAAAAGAAGCTTCAGAACACATCATTACATCTAAACTTAAAAAAGCAGGTGGTAGTGGAGGACTCATCGCATTGGATAAAAA
>CAZPUF010000252.1:0-3805 GCA_964589705.1 uncultured Saprospiraceae bacterium
TGAGCCAAAAGTAGTAGAACTTACTGATGATCTATTATTACTGCTTATCGATTCTCAGTGGATACTACAAGGAGATAAGTCAGGTGAAAGAAAGAAGTCAGGATGTGACATAGATGACGAGTTAGAAATGGTGACTTTTATTCAAGGAGTTCTAGCTAAGAATAAAAACAAGAACGTCGTTATAGCAGCCCACCACCCTGTCCATTCTAATGGAAAAACGGGTGGCAACTACGACGCTAAAAGCCATCTTCTGCCTCTACCTATATTAGGTAGTCTTTTGACAGGCATGAAAAAACTTAACGGAGGTAAGCAAAAATTTGGACATCCGCAGTATGAGTCTTATAGAGCTGCCATGAATCTTGCATTAGGAAATTATGAAGGCGTCATTCATGCATCAGCTCATGACAGAAATCTACAGTATCATGATATTCAGGAAAATCATTTCGTCGTAGCAGGAAGTGGCGCTGCTGTAGATTTTGTGAGAAAAGGAGGCACCGCTGATTTCGCATTGATGCAGCAAGGATTCTCTAAAATTACGCATACAAAAGATTTAGAATTGTGGTTAGAGTTCTATGTACCGGATGAGAACAATCATGGAAAAGCAAAATCTGTTTTCAAAAAGAGATTGTATAAAAAACAAGTCAATGACTACACAAACAAAGATGTCTACAAAGACTTAGCATCTTTACCTAAAACAAAAACAATTAAAGCTTCCACAAACTATAGAAAAGGAAAATTGGGTATGGGTAAAACCTATAGAAAGACCTGGGAGGCTGATGTAGAAGTGCCATTACTTTTACTGGATGACGTCTATGGTGGATTAAAGCCCATAAAGCAAGGTGGTGGTTTTCAGACTAAGTCATTGCGATTAGAGAATTCAGAAGGACAACAATGGGTGGCAAGGTCCGTAGATAAGCATGTTTTTAAAGTGGTACCACATGCCTTAAGACAGACCTTTATTAGTGGCTTTGTACAAGATGGAATATCTGCATCACATCCATATGGTGCTATGGTAGTACCACCATTCGCAGAAGCAGTAGGCGTCTATCATGCCAACCCAAAGTACGTATGGATTCCTGCACAGAAAGCGTTAGGTGATTTCAATAATGACTTTGCTGAAGACTTATATTTATTTGAAGAACGACCAGGTGGCAATATGGAGAATCATCCAAACTATGGCGGCGCCAAAGAATCGATTAATACACCTGAACTAGTAAATAAATTATATAAGAATCATCATCATACTATAGACCAAGAGTATATAGTGAAAGCAAGATTACTTGATCTATTATTAGGAGATTGGGATCGTCACGATGACCAGTGGAGATGGGGTATATATGAAGATGAGCAAAATTCAGATCGAAAAATTTATAGACCGATACCTAGAGATCGTGATCAAGTGTTTTTCAAAAATGATGGATTTCTCCAATATATTGCAAGTAGACCGTTTGTGAATCCAGCACTTAGAAAGTTTGATGATGAGATTGATTTCATCAGTGGACTTGCATTTAATGCCAGACACTTCGATAGACACTTTTTGTCAGAAATGAATGAAGAGGTCTTTGTAGAGGCTGCTCAGTTTATTCAGTCTATGATTACTGACGAGTTAATTAGTGATGCGCTTCACATGTGGCCTGAGGCTGTATATGAAGCTGATGGAAAAGAGGTAGAATCAAAAATAAAATCAAGAAGACAAGATCTTGTCAAGTATGCAAAAGAGTTCTATCGATACCTAACGAAGGAAGTTACGGCTATAGGAACTAATGGGAAAAACACCTTTGATGTGAAGACCTTACAGAATGATCAGTTAGATGTGAAGGTATATCACCATCATAAGAAAGAGAAACATCTCATCTGGTCACGTATTATAAACGGTAAGGACTGTGATGAGCTACGTTTGTTTGGGTTAAAAAAAGGTGACTCCTTTAATTTTTCTGGTAATGATAAATCAAGTATCAAAATAAGACTTGTAGGTGGCAGTGGTGATGACATTGTAAATAATTCTTCTAAGAGCCTGAGTATATTAACGTATGATAAACCTGAAGGAATGGCTCTAAACGGAAATAAGGTAAAATCTAAAATAAAAGACTACAAAGGAGTTAATAGCTTTGACAGAAAAGACTGGAAATTAGATAGGTATATTCACTTTCCTATGATTTCATTTTATACTGACGAAGGTATAGGTATAGGTTATAATGTTTTGTGGAAAAAAAATGGTTTCAGAAAAAATCCGTACAAAGCTAATCACGCTGTCAATGTGAATTACTTCTTTGCTAATTCTGGATTTGTAGGAAACTATGCTGGACATTGGCCTTCAGTGTTTGGACCTGATTGGGACTTCAGACTAGAAGCTGCTTTCGCAGGCCCCACTTTCACTCAGTACTTTTATGGATTGGGCAACGAGTATATCAATTATGAAGAAGTATTTCCAGAGGAACCTGATGCAAGTAGTCCTAGGTTTCATATAGTAAGGGGAATACATTTAGATATCAATCCGCACTTTGAATATGATTTAGGTAATAAAAGTAAGTTCAGTATTAACCCTACTTTAGAATTCTTGAACTTAGAAGATGAGCTTAATGACCCTAATGAACCAAGGTTTATATTTGAAGAAGAAGCAAACAGAACTTCTCTCGATTTTGAAAATAAAATATATACAGGCCTAGGACTTCTATATACTACTAACAGAGTCAACAGTCCTACTCTACCTACACGTGGATATGTGCTTAACTTAAAAGCAGATTATAGACAGAGTTTAAGTAACTCAGAATTTAGCAACGTAACTTTTTCTACTAACGTTGCAGCATACATTCCATTTTCTCCTACACACAGAATAGTGTTAGCGACTAATATAGGAGGTGCTTACACTTTAGGAGATTATGAATTTTTCCACGCTAATTTCTTATCTAATCAGTCACGACTCAGAGGATTTAAATCTAATAGATTTGCAGGAGATGGTATAGTATATCACGCGACTGACCTTAGAATAAAATTGTTTCAAGGTAAAGGCGGATTAAATTCAGGCTATGGAATTTTTGGTTCCTTTGATTATGGCCGCGCATTCTTGGAGGGAGAAAATATCGAAGATTGGCATACAAGTTTCGGTGGAGGTTTATATCTTACTCCGCTAAACATGTTAGGATTTAAAATTGGCTATTATGTAGGAGAAGACGATACGCAGTTGTCTATAGGTGGTGCATTATCATTTTAGAATCACATTAACTAAAATACGAATTATGAACGAAAAGAAATTAGAAAAGAAGAAAAATAAAATAATAGACCAGTCTCTTATGGATGAGATGGGTATTGATAAAGAAGAACTGAAAAAGCTAAAGAAAAAATTAGCAAAGGTAGAATCTCGACCTGAACGTGGGATAGAAACCTGGTTCAGATTAGCTTCTAAAAATTTATACTCGAGGCTACAAATTGTGGACACCAAAGCCAACATCTTAATTACAGCCAATGCGATTATTATATCTGTGATCTTAGGATCTTTATATCCTAGATTAGATGATGACCCTCATCTAATATTTGCCATTGGTGGATTAATATTGACTAATGTGTTTTCTATCACCTTTGCTATATTGGCAACCATACCAAAAGCTTGGGTCAAAAAAACGAGCATCACTAATCTTCAATCAGCTGACCTAATGACCTTCGAAGATTTCAGTGGTATGCGACTTGCCGATTATCAAGAATCAGTTATGCAGACTATTGCAGATGGAAAAACACTATACCCAAGTATAATAACTGACATCCACGAGTTAGGTGTCAAGTTAGCACGAAAGTATAGAATGATAAGAAC
>CAZPUF010000253.1:0-3777 GCA_964589705.1 uncultured Saprospiraceae bacterium
CATTGATGTCTCCGATTCTACCGACGCCGGCACCATAGCCTTGAGGCACCATCGCCGCATGCGAAGGATGGTCTAGGGCCGCGACTGCCATTTGCCATTCTGCAGTAGAAGAACAACCCAAAGTGCCTATTTTTCCATTAGACCAAGATTGATCTTTCATCCAAGAAAAGGCATCATAGCCATCAGTGAGTGGCACGCCTAAGATATCCCATTCTCCTTCGGAAAAATATCTTCCCCTTTCATTTTGTACGACATATGCATAGCCTCTTTTGACGACTTCTAAGGCTCTTTCGGCCGTTCTCAATTCTTGTTTGCCATCTCTCCAAGTATTAAAATTATAGGGGGTTCTAGAAAATATGATCGGTACTTTTTCATCTGTTTTAGGACGATAGATGTCAGTAGCCAATCGAATGCCATCTCTCATAGGCATCATCACCTTCTGGTCGATAATTGCTATTGCCTCTAGTTCATTAAGGATGTCTTCCTGAGCCTGAAGATTAAATTTGGAAGCTGATAAGGATACAAATATTAATAAAGTGATCAAGGTCTTATTGGCCATTGCTTAAATGTTATTTTTCAAAAAAAAGGAACACTTTAATTTAGGTAAAAATATCTAATAGTGATATTTAATTTATTCACAGTTATTATTTGAAGGACGCAAACCGGATGATTATCTACCAATATTGAAGTTAAGACCAATCACGGATTAGAGATCTTAGCAATAGCCTTTTCTTTTTTATCAATATTTTTCTTTGGATCAGTGTCTAATAGAATAAGAGAATACAAGTATTCAAAAGGCTGGACTTTCTGTTGCAATGGTATAATTGACGCCATATTTCCATATGATTTTATTTTGCTTTCAAACTTCTTGATATTGTATTCTCTGATTTTCAGCCTGATCTTATGTAGAATTTCACTGTGATTTTCATCAAGCTCAATTGTTTGAAAGATATTCTGGGTTAGATCAATTTCATCCTTTATGTAAAGGGCAGATGGATTAATGAGGTTGAGGGCAATTGTGCTTTTTGCCAATTTGAGTTGATTAGGTAAGATCGTTAAGTTTCTCTCTTTGTGGCTCTTTTCTGATTCTGATATTGCAAGGTCTATCTTTTTTGAATAGGCCTCCTTTAGGCCTTCTATTTTATCCAAATCTTCTGCACTCGCTTTCGCCAATATTTTATCTAGAAGCAAGCATCGTTCGTTGAGTATATTTTCAATTATAAATGTCTCCCATTCTTTAAGCTCATCGTATTCCTCTTGTTTGTCATTATCCTTGGCAAGTCTATTCTTATGTTCTGTTGTTCTTTTGGCTTGTTGGTGAAGCTCATATTTTTTGAATTGTTCCTCTGTGAAAATAGATTTAAGTTCCGTATTTGATTTAAATGGATATCGATTGTAGGACATCATATTTCTACTTTTAGCTGGATCAGTCTCAGCTTCTTCTATCATCTCTGAAATTTCTTCCAGTTGTTCGGTTTTTAAATTTAAGTAATTAAATTCTCGTCTAATGCGATTCAGTTTTCTGTTAGATACGTGTTGGGAAAGTTTCAAGTTCCTATCATTTTCAGACTTAATTAGCTCTGAGAGAAGATGAGTTTGCTGCGTGGAAATTACATCTTTGGTTTTTTCAAGTAGGACTTCGTTTGTTTTCTTTGGCGGTAGCTTCTGCTTATAACAATCTACAATAATATCTTTAAAGGCATCTAATTGACTAGCACTTAAGTTCAGTGTCTGATACTTATGGCTTATGTGTTTTTTGAAGGCAATGTCATTTCCCTCTGATCGTCTGGTTGTTCTTTTTTTTCTTTTCTCCTTTTCTTTTTTTTCACGGTATTTTGCGAGCTGCTCAGGATTGAAGGTGAGAATGGCTTTCTTTAAGTATTTATGCTTAAGTGCTTTTGCGTTGAGTGGAGGCGAAATAGGAAAGCAATATTCTCTCATAAAATCTCTGTAAAGAAGATCTATCTCATGTATATGTTGATGGGTCATACCCAGATCAAATTCTCTGTTTATTGATTCACCTATTGCGTCCATTTTAATCTAATCTAATATCTATAATGGTTAAGATAATTATTTTTTGGCTATTCTAGTTCTTCAATATTGTTTCCAGTTAAGTTGTGTACATTGGCAGTAATTTTTTCTATTGGCCAATCCCACCACTGCAGCTCTAACAGTTTTTTGATCACCTCTTCAGTGAATCTTTTCTTTATTTCTATAGCGGGATTACCTCCCGCAATTGTATAAGGCGCTACATCTTTGGTTATAACAGATTTTGTAGCAATAATAGCTCCATCGCCAATAGTGACACCAGGCATTATTGTGGCACCATATCCCATCCACACATCATTACCGATGATTGTATTTCCTTTAGTGGGATAGGATTTTCCTTCCATAGCTTCTGACCAGTCACCACCAAAAATGGCAAATGGATAGGATGATAGAGACTCATTTAAGTGATTACCTCCATTCATAATGAAGGTGACATCCGAAGCTATCATACAGAATTTTCCGATTATCAATTTGTCTCCAACAAAGTCAAATAAATACTTTACATTTTTTTCAAAGTTTTCTACTGTTTCAAAATCATCATAGTAGGTGTAATCTCCTACGATGATATTAGGATTGGTGATGATGTTTTTTAAAAAGCACAATCTATCGTATTGCGCTAAGGGAAAAATGGTATGTTTATTTGGGATTTTCATTAAAAGTTTTTTAATTGAAGTTAGTGATTCAACGTTTTGTTTTAAATCTTATTCGACTTTTGGGGTGCCTAATTATTTATCAATTTCATAGCATAGGTCAGATGATGATCTTCAATGCTGCTTGTTTGATGTACATAATCATTGGGGACAAAGGTCTCCCGAAGTGTCCCATTCAGGTGATACAATTTTTCGAATGGAATATGGAAGCTAAAGTTACTATTGAGAAGTTTAATGGTTTTGATTCCACCAGCCAATCTATTCATTTCGGTGCCGACTATTGTGGCTCTTTGCATGCCATCTAATCCTATGGCCAATCCTTCACCCATACTTCCTGTCCATCTGCCTACTAGTACATAGATAGGTTTAGTATAGGTCATTTTTCTTGGCATGATACTTTTGGTATATCTTTCATCTCTATTTTCGCAAATTTGATATCCTTTCTTTTTGGTGATGAGTCTTCCCATTATTGGTTCAGCAACCTCTGTATTGCCTCCGTTCGGTGTATTCCTTAGATCTATTATTAATGCCTTAGTATCCATCATCTTATCTAGTGTTTGATCAAATTCACTGACTAAGGCTTCATTACCTAAGGTGTTATTAATTCTGATGTATCCCACTTCATTTATAAGATGTGAATCAAGATTTGTATTATTCTTCTTTATATCTAGAGTGTCTAAATCTATTTTGAATTGCTTGTTGTCTTTTAATCTTAGTGTAAGTAATCTTGGTTGATCTCTTTTTCCAGCTACAATTTTATTTGCAATCCATTCTCTGGTTTTAGAATTGTTCTTGTTCATGCACTTTGAAGGAAATGCTGACAGGACATTATTGAACGCCATGCCATTAAATGATTCTATAGTGGCACCGATTAGATTGGTCTCTAACTGTGTTTGCAATTGAGAAGAAAAAATATTTTTGATGATGAACTTGTTGTTGCTCTCTATTAAATATATAGGTGATCTAAGGCGATACGATTGATCAGTGTTGGTGTTGAGGCTGATATGGGAATCATGCAACTCATTAAGAATAGCTTCGTAATAAAGTACCTTGAAATAAGGTTTAGTAATCGTGTCTA
>CAZPUF010000254.1:0-3774 GCA_964589705.1 uncultured Saprospiraceae bacterium
GTCCTAGCCATGTGCCTTTAAGTAGGCCCCATTCTTCCACTGCGATAATCATATAGGACGAGCAAGTGGGGGTGTATCTACAATTAGCGCCAGTGAGTGGGGAGATATACTTTTGGTAGAATCTTACCGGTTGAATGATGACCTGTTTTGGGAGGTTGCGCAGCATCAAAGATCAACTTTTAGAGAATAATCTTTGACACTGAAAATTTCGAATGCTTTCCGCTTTTTGTCTTTTAAAACTGTGGTAATGTTACGCTGATCATCGAAAAGGTCCATCAAAATATGATTGTTTACTTCCAAAGTTTTGACCTCAGGGACTCCAAGTATCTCAACGTAAGAATAGACACCTTGAATATCATCACTTGGCTCCTTACCTAGCCAATGCAGTTCGACAGGCTCTCCATTTACTTTGATGACCAGTTGGTCTAACAGATATCTAGTGAGAATAGAGTCAGTATCTGGATGTTCAGTGGATTCAAAAATTTTGTACTCCAGGGTATTTATTTTTTGAAGGGCTTCTTCTGTGTCGTCTATGAAAGTGTGTATTGTGATTTGAATAGCATCTTGATCTGATTTATAGTGAATATCTGTCTTGCAAAGATGGAAGTCATGAACATCCTCCCAAGACGGATTCATCATAAATAAACTGAAAAGTGCCAATACAATACTATTCATAAGATTTGTTCGAAATATTATTGCAAATAACGACAACCATGTGCTATAAGTTATGTCAGCAAATAGCACTAAGTACTAATTAAATAATCCTCATTTGAAAGACTGTTGTTATTGAGTACTATTTATTGTGTAGTAGGTGATTTTAGTCAACCACTTTGAAGGATCTTTTTCAGTTGTTGGATCTGTGACATACTCCTCTATTACAGGATAATTTACCAATAAGCCGTGATCTTTGAGATAGGCATCTATAGCATTATGAGCGGCTTCTGTCTTACTATAATCACCATAGTAATCCACTTGAACAGCTTTGCCATCTGGTAATGTTTGACTTATGAATCCTGGCATATTTGCTGGCGTCTTCGTTGGGATAGCCGCTGCCATATCAGTAGTTCCATTAGATTGGTTCCATGAATAAAATAACCCACTTGGCATACCATCCATTTCCAATTCAGCACCTTGCGCTTTGGTAAATAGCGCTCCCAGATTTTGAGCATAGAACTGAGTGATATTTTCCATACTTACTTGTTGCCTATTCATCACATAATTCTTTTCTCCCACATATATCTCGTTGATTACAAAGCCATTGTAATTTTTATTTTTTGCTCTTTCTTCTACAATCTGTCTGATATTTGCCAGACCTTGTTTGTAGGTCTTTTTCAGCTTGCCTTTCATTAATAGATTGAAAGGTCTAAATACAAAGGGTGTCTCTGCTCCATCAAAGTCCCAAGTAACCTTGGTTTTCTCTCCTTCTTTTTCAAATGTCCAATTACTCTTTGATTCACCATCAAAGCCATTGAATTTAAGCGCAGTATTGATGCTTTCATAAGGGACTGATTCAGTAATTGTCTGAAAGCCTTCTCCAACATCTTTGTTGCCTTTCCAACCCCAAGTAGCACCTTTTCCTTCTGTTTTTTTTGAGTAAGTATTGACAGCATTTGGGTCCATTTCAGCCCAGGGTGACCACTCTTCCCACTTTTTGAAGTCATTGACGATGTTATATATTACTGCAGGTGGTGCCTCCATGGTATCTGATTCCGTAAGTACCATTTTTTTCGGTGATACGGCCATTAGGATCAAGGCACCTATGGCTATAATAGCCAGTAATATGATTAAGAACTTTAAGAAAGTCCGCATATAAGTTGTTTAAGTAGTTATTTTTTAATTCTGATACGACGATATACTCTTGTCATTAAGATTAATGCTATTGCAAATAAAATAATTCCGACAATGGTATATCCAAAGTTCAGCAAATTCTTATAAACTGCTAGTAAGATAATCGTAACAAGGAAAAGGGTAGGTACCTCATTGAATAGGCGCATTCTGTAAGAAGACATCAGTTTCTGACCCATTGCCAATTTTTTAATCATTTTACCAGCATATTCAGTATAACCAGATAATAGGAATACGAGCAGTAGCTTCGCGTGGAGCCAATAGTTTACTTGAAAATAGTCCATGCCTCTTATGACTATCATGGCTACCCCACAAATCCAAGTTCCTATCATAGCAGGTTTCATGATGATTCTAAAGAGCCGATCTTCCATGATGCAATATTGAGCGGTGAGGATGGAATTATCAGGCTCTGGCTTATCCATCGCTTCAACATGGTAGACAAAAAGTCTTATTAGATAAAACAATCCCACAAACCAAGCCACCATAAAAATGAGATGAAGGCTTTTGAGCAGTAGAAAATTCATACTGCAAATATAGGTCTAAGAGAACAGCATACTTATAAGATCTTCTATTTTACTCACAGGATGCAGTCGTATGCTTTTTGGTTTTTTGCTCAAACCTTTAAGATTATATTTTGATAGGTACATTTCTTCAAATCCAAGCCTTGCTGCTTCTTCAATGCGTTGCTCTATTCTATTGACAGCCCTTACTTCTCCAGTTAGTCCAATCTCTCCTGCAAAACAAACTTTACTGCTTACTGGAATACTATGTAATGAAGATATGAGAGCGGCAATGATAGAAAAGTCTATTGCAGTATCCTGTACTTTCAGGCCTCCAGCAATATTTAGAAAGACATCATTCTGGCCAAAGAATAGTCCTGCTCTTTTTTCCAATACGGCCAACAACATACTTAATCTTCTCAGATCAAATCCCGTGGCTGACCTTTGTGGGTTGCCATATATAGCCTGACTTACAAGAGCTTGAGTTTCTATAAGCATAGGTCGCATGCCCTCAATAGTAGTCGCTACAGTACTCCCACTAAATGACTCATCACTTTGGCTAAGGAGTAACTCTGAAGGATTACTTACCTGCCTGAGTCCTGTTGCTTCCATGGCGTATATGCCAATTTCGTCAGTGGAGCCAAATCTGTTCTTTTTAGTCCTTAGGATTCTATAGATATGATTGCGATCACCTTCAAACTGAAGCACTGTATCCACAATGTGCTCTAAGATTTTTGGTCCAGCAATGGACCCTTCTTTGTTGATATGTCCTATGATAATAACTGGAATACCATTTTCCTTGGCAAAGGATTGAAGGTCTGAAGTGCATTCTCTGACTTGGGAGATACTTCCAGCCATAGATTCTACTCTAGGAGAAGTAACAGTCTGTATAGAATCGATGACAAGTAACTGAGGGTTAATCTGGAGTCCTTGTTTTAGTATCGCATTGAGGTCTGTCTCCGCAAGAATATGACAGCCTTCATTAGTGATGCCAATTCTGTCTGCCCGCATTTTGATTTGCTGTGGAGACTCCTCACCTGATACATATAATACTGACATGGGACTTTTGAGTGCTAATTGCAGTAATAAGGTTGACTTACCTATACCGGGCTCTCCTCCTATGAGTGTAATACTTCCAGGTACTAAACCACCACCAAGCGTTCTGTTTATCTCTGCATCTGCTAAGATTGTTCTGGTTTGTTGTTGCTGCTGTATGTCTTGGATTTTGATAGGCTTTGGAGCAGTTCGCTTTTCGTCTCTCCATATTTGCTTGCTTTTTTCCTTAGGAGTTAGTTGTTGTAATGTTTCCTCTCTAAGGGTATTCCATTCACCACAACTGGCACACTTTCCTTCCCATTTGCTGAAATTAGCACCACAATTACTACAGTTGAACACTTTTTTTATCTTCATATGGTACTCAATATCAATT
>CAZPUF010000255.1:0-3755 GCA_964589705.1 uncultured Saprospiraceae bacterium
TAAGCGAAATACAAGTATTCAATACAATTATAAATACCCTTGAAAACAAGAAAGTGATCATGCCTAATGGAATCGCTACAAGTGGTATTATGACTAACCTTACGGCTAATGGTAAATTAAGAGTAGATTTGAATGTCGCTATGCCTTATGAAGAGGATTTCGAGAAGGTACAAGGCATTATCAAAAAAGCTTTGGCAAATGTTACTGAAAAGCTACCTGATGAGCCTACAATAGAAATAGAAAAGTTCGATGAGAATAATGTATTGCTAGCAGTAAGACCTTACGCTACAGATGCAACATACTGGGATGTATACTTCAATTCTTACAAAGAAATTAAGAAGGCATTCGGAGAAGCAGGTATAGAAGTAGCTTACCCAGCTAGAAGAGTAAAAAACATCTAATCTCCACATAATCAGTGGATTACCAGTCAGGTAACAAGACAAAAACGAAGAGATTACTGTCTAGGGCAGTAGTCTCTTTTTATTTTGTAGAGGGTTGACAGAGAGAGGAGGATAAGTAGAAGAAGGAAGAGTAGGGGCAAAAAAAAATGGTCGCTCCCCAGCGACCATCTGCAAATTATAATCCCATGAACATTTCCTTAGTCAAGCTAAAGACACTGTTATAAATTCGATATTTTTTTTAAACCAACTCAAAAAAATAACAAAACTCAATCTCGTTTCAAGAATCATTTTCTAAGGATTCGTATAAAGACTCTTGGTTTTTGATTATAACCCTTTCGGATTAAAATCTCAGTGCTTTCACTCGATTACATAACAAAGATAAGGTTGGAAAGGAGTGTGTACAAACACAATTTCAACACATTGTTACATATTTATTTTTATAATATGTTGAATTGCCATTGAACAAACTAGAAGTCCTCTTCGTTTCGTTTAAGCCTAATACTAGATAATATTGGGTATCTGAATACATGAAATAAGACGAATGATGAAAGTACAACATTTATTTATAGCCACTCTATGCATAGTCTGTGGCGTTATTATTGGATGTAATCTTAGCAGCGCTCCAACAACAGGATTAGAAGAAGGAGTTAATAAAGCACATGAGCAGAAAATAGCCTATGCGGGCCAAAAGCAGCCATCATCTAAACCAGATAGTACATCTAGAAATGGGAAGCGGCCGATCGCCCCAATGTTGAATTTTGGAGAACATGAGTCTGCAGTAATCAATCTCTTTGAGTCAGCAGCACCTTCTGTGGTGTTTATAACCACATCTACTTTAGCGAGGACAGGGATGTCAATGGATGTGACTGAGATGCCTAGAGGTACTGGTACTGGATTTATGTGGGACGAACTGGGTCATATAGTCACTAATTATCATGTCATTGAGGGTGGCGATAGGTTTACAGTGACCCTTGGAGACCAGACAAGTTATGATGCCAAGGTAGTAGGTAGTGCACCAAATAAAGACCTGGCTGTTCTTAGAATTACGGCTGGTGAGAAAATAAAAGCCTTGCCTATTGGTAGATCTGATAATTTGAAGGTAGGCCAATTTGCCTATGCTATTGGCAACCCTTTCGGATTTGACCAGACACTGACCACAGGCGTTATCAGCGCACTCGGTAGAGAGATTACCTCTGTTATGGGCACAAAGATCTATGATGTCATTCAGACTGATGCTGCTATCAATCCTGGAAACTCAGGAGGACCACTCTTGGATTCTTCCGGTCGTCTCATTGGTGTCAATACCGCAATATTCTCTCCTTCAGGGGCCTACTCAGGGATAGGATTTTCCATTCCTGTCAATGTGGTAAATATCGTCGTGCCTGATTTGATTCAATATGGACAGCTTAGAAGACCTATAATCGGTATAGAACTCGTTAATCAAAATTATGTCCGACAACCAGGAGCTATGATTAGCAAGATTATCGAGGATAGCCCAGCTGATAAAGCAGGCTTATTAGGCCTAAGTCGATCAAGTTCAGGATCAATCTTAGCTGGAGACCTCATCATAGGTCTAGATAATTATGAGATTACCTCTGGGATAGACCTGATAGAGACCTTGGAGAAATTTAATCCCGGAGATAAAATAACAGTAATGTATAGAAGAGGGAGAGACGCAAAGGAAGCGACCTTAACTCTTGCCTCATCTGTACAGTAATCCTGGCTAAGTAAATATTATCTTAGTGGTCTTTTACTAGTAAAGCCAAGAGACCTAACTATGTATCCAGACGTATCATATATCCTGCATGACCTCCTCGGAACAGAGGTTGATAATTGGAGTTCCATATTTAAGACTTTCGGTATTTTTTTGGCACTCACCTTTGTATTTGCTTTCTATGTGGTCAGAGCTGAACTAAGAAGGCGACACAAGGAGGGTATTATCCCAGCGCTCAAGGTCAAAGTAGCCAGTTCTTCTCCATTCAAAGATGGTATAATGAATGCTATTTTTGGATTCATAATAGGCTTTAAGGTGCCAGCTATCATTTCTAGTTTCGAAGCATTCAAGGAGGACCCTGGTGGATTTCTCTTTTCCATGCAAGGTCATTGGCTTTTAGGCATAGCAGGTGCTGTCTTGTTTGGGATGTACTCATATATGATGGCCAGTAACAGACCACCGACCAAAGGTGGTGACTTAGCCATTAACCCAGCAGACAAGACAGGTGATATAATTATACTTGCAGCCATATCGGGAGTGATAGGATCAAGATTATTCTCTATACTCGAAAACTTAGATGCATTCTGGGCAGATCCTATGGGCCAATTGTTATCAGGTAGTGGACTAACCATCTATGGTGGGTTAATTCTGGCCACATTTTGTGTCTACCAATATATAAAGCGACTGGGTATTCCACCTAGACAAATGATGGATATTGCTGCAATAGCTGTAGCAGGTGGATACGGTGTAGGCCGTATGGGGTGTCAAATGAGTGGGGACGGAGATTGGGGTATAGCTAATGAAGCGGCAAAACCAGATTGGTTTATATTTCCTGACTGGGTTTGGTCATATGACTATCCAAGAAATGTCGCAGATTTCTACCAAAGAGGGGCAAAGATTGCTGGATGTGAAGGTAATTTCTGTACACATCTTGATCCACCAGTATTCCCGACTCCAATCTATGAGATTACAATAGCCATTATCCTATTTACTTTTCTGTGGTCTATTAGGAAGAAAGTAAAAGTTGCAGGACGTATATTTTTCCTCTATCTCATATTGAGTTCCTTTGCCAGATTTTGGGTGGAGTCTATCAGAGTCAATCCGAGGTACGACTATTTTGGTTTAGATTGGTCTCAAGCTCAGTGGATATCAGTCATACTATTTGTGGTGGGTATCATAGGCTATTTTATGGTAGGGAATAAGTCGGAGGGCAAACCCGATTACTCCATACCTGACATAACATCTCCGCCTGAACCAACAGTTAGCTAATCACCGAGATAAGGCCTTGCAGGCAATCATAGATAGTTGAGGCACTTAGATCCCATGAAAACTTTTGTCTTTGTATTTTTCCTTTGGAGATCAGTTGCTGTCCGAGTTTGTCATCTGTAGCAATTTGGTGCATCGCTTTTGCTATATCATTGGTGTCGTTTGGATTGACCAGTAAAGCTGCATCTCCAGCGACTTCAGGCATAGAAGATACGTTAGAAGTTATTACCGGTGTCTCTGCATGGAAAGCTTCAAGTATTGGGATGCCAAATCCTTCAAAATGGGACACATAACAAAGCGCTGTGGCGGATGCTACTGTATCATATAAGGGTGCGATGTCATCATCCACAAAAAGCACATCCTCTTTATGGTGT
>CAZPUF010000256.1:0-3734 GCA_964589705.1 uncultured Saprospiraceae bacterium
ATTTTCTCTCTACAGCTACGGTAATGGACTTATCCATTTTAGTGCTAGTCACGATGCCGATTCTAGTTTTCTTGTGTTTTTGAACAGGTGCTTGGTCCTGGCCTTGTTGTGTTGTTTCTGTAGACATAGTTTATTTTCTTCTTCTAGCTCGAATTTTAGATCTATTGGATAACTGCTCTGGCGTCAAATCTGCAATCTTTCTTCTTCTCAACTCCGTACGCATTCTTGCAATATCTTTTCTCACTTCTCTCAATGCTAATGGATTTTCTAATCCTTTCAAGGTATGGTCAAACTGTAGCTTTTGATATTGGACTTCAGTTTGAGTCAATTCATTTTTGAGTTCGTCAATCGTAAACTCTTGTAACTCAATATATTTCTTGCTAGCCATTTTAATCTAGTTATTCGTTCTTCTTATTCTTGGTAATCAGGTCTCGTTATCGTTCTAGTTGGCACAGGTAATTTCTGTGCAGCTAATCTCAAGGCTTCGTAAGCTAATTTCTCAGGTACACCATCCAATTCGAACATGATCCTTCCAGCTCTTACTCTGGCCACATAGTGATCCAGGTTTCCCTTACCCTTACCCATCCTTACCTCTAACGGCTTAGATGTAATAGGCTTGTCAGGGAATATTCTAATCCACACTTTACCTTGCCTCTGCATATGTCTTGTCATAGCAATCCTCGCTGATTCTATCTGTCTGTTAGTGATAAAAGCATTTTCAGTTGTCTTCAACGCAAAAGAACCGAACGCGATTTTACTTCCTTTATAAGCTAATCCCTTGTTCTTTCCTTTCTGTTGCTTTCTATATTTAGTACGCTTTGGCTGTAACATGTTTCATTTATTTTAGCCTTTGCAAAAATTGGCGCAAAGGTATAACAAATTGATTTATATAATTCTTACCTAAATTCTAGTTTCGGTTATTTCTTCCTCTATTGTTTCCACCTCTGTTTCCGCCTCTGTTTCCACCTCTGTTATTACCACGGTTTCCACCTCTTCCTCTATTTCCACCTCTTCCTCCTTTCTGCTTAGGATCTCCTACATTTGGTGATAAGTCTCTCTTTCCTAATACTTCACCTCTGCAAATCCAGCACTTAACTCCTATTTTTCCATATACAGTCAAAGCCTCGTAAAGAGCATAATCTATATCAGCTCTGAATGTATGAAGTGGCGTTCTTCCATCCTTAAATTCTTCACTTCTCGCCATCTCTGCTCCATTCAACCTTCCACTTACTCTAATCTTAATCCCTTCTGCACCAGCTCTCATCGTAGACTGGATAGCCATCTTGATTGCTCTTCTAAAATTCACTCTTCCCTCAAGTTGCTTTCCAACAGTCTCAGCTACAATAGCTGCATCTAACTCTGGCTTTCTTATCTCAAGGATATTTATTTGAACATCCTGGCCTGTTAGATTCTTAAGCTCTTCTCTTATTCGGTCTACCTCTGAACCACCTTTTCCGATGATTATTCCTGGCCTAGAAGTGTGTACAGTAACAGTTATTCTTTTTAATGTTCGCTCGATGATGATTCTTGCGATTCCACCTTTATTAACTCTCGCATGAAGGTAGTTTCTGATTTTCTCATCCTCTACTACTTTCCTTGCGAAGTCTTTACCACCATACCAGTTAGATTCCCATCCACGGATGATGCCAAGTCTGTTACCTATTGGATTCGTCTTTTGACCCATATTTTAATCTTCAGTATTTTCTTCAGTATTATCACCTTCCAATTCTACCTTGTTGGATACAACAACAGTAACATGGTTAGATCTTTTTCTAATTCTATGAGCTCGACCATGTGGTGCAGGTCTGAATCTCTTAAGCATGCCAGCACCATCTACATGTATGCTCTTGACATATAAATCATAATCATCAGCACTGTAAGCCATATCTAATTTGTTCTCCCAGTTAGAGACGGCCGAGAGCAATAGTTTTTCTACGTACTCTGAAGCTTCTCTTTTGGAGAATCTTAAAATATTCAAGGCTTGATCTACAGATCTCCCTCTGACACTATCTGCTACAAATCTCATTTTCCTTTCTGATAATGAGACGTTCTTAAGTTTTGCTGTTGCTTCCATCACTAATAATTATATCAGTTGTTAATTCAGGAATAAATTTTATCTATTTCCAGTATGGCCTTTGTAAGTCCTTGTTGGAGAAAATTCTCCTAACTTATGACCAACCATATTTTCAGTAACATATACTGGCACAAATGTTTTACCATTATGCACTGCTATAGTCATCCCAACCATTGCTGGTATTACCATTGATGGTCTTGACCAAGTTTTGATTACTGTCTTCTTTTGTGAAGACTGTGCCTTTTGAACTTTGTCCAATAAGGCATGATAGACATAAGGACCTTTCTTTAGAGATCTAGCCATGCTTATTTATTTTTTGTTTTTCTTCTAGAAATAATCAGTTTACTAGAATGCTTTTTATTATTTCTGGTTTTCTGCCCTTTAGCCATGACACCAGTTCTAGATCTAGGGTGCCCTCCTGAAGACTTACCTTCACCACCACCCATCGGGTGATCTACTGGGTTCATCGCAACACCTCTTACTCTAGGTCTTCTTCCTTTCCATCTGTTCCTACCAGCTTTACCTGTAACAGTCAATCCGTGATCTGGATTAGAGGTCGTACCAATAACGGCTTTGCAAGTCAGTAATATTCTTCTTACTTCACCACTAGGCAATTTAATGATAGCATATTTGCCTTCTCTACCCATAAGTGTTGCATTGGTTCCTGCACTTCTTGCTAGTTGAGCTCCTTTGCCAGGATTCATTTCTATTGCATGGATATCAGAACCTAGAGGAATATCAGAGAGGTACATTGCATTACCAATATTTGGTGTTGCTTTCTTACCAGAGGTAATCTTGTCTCCTACTTTCAAGCCATTTGGAGCTATGATATATCTTTTATCTGCATCATAGTCTATCAAGGCTATATATGCAGATCTATTTGGATCATACTCTATCGTCATTACCGTACCAGTAACACCTTCATTATCTCTTTTGAAATCAATGATTCTGTACTTACGTTTGTGACCACCACCAATATTTCTCACAGTCATCTTACCATCGTGGTTACGACCACCAGATTTCTTAAGACCAACTGTTAATGGCTTATATGGCTTGCTAGATTTACTTGTCAGTTCACTGTACGTATTACTTATATAGTGTCTACGTCCTGGACTGATTGGTTTATGTTTTTTGACTGGCATAATACTATTCTATACTGCTATTATACTTCTCCGAAAAAATCTATTTCCTCACCTGCCTGTAACTTCACAACTGCTTTCTTATAAGAACTCATCGTTCCCTTAAGCACGCCTGATCTGGTATTTCTTGTCTTAGACTTACCAGGCATAGTAAGTGTATTTACTGAAGCAACCTTGACACTATACATGTCTTGCACTGCTTTTCTTATTTCTGTTTTATTAGCCTTCTTATTGACGATGAAGCTATATTGGCTCATCTCACTGGAAAGGATCTCTGCTTTCTCAGATATAATAGGCTTTATTAGTACTCTCTTTGCCATTGGATTACTTTGAAAGATTATCTTTTAGATGCTTAACAGAAGCTTCAGATATAAATACCTGAGAGGCTCTCATCACATCCAGTGTACTAAAATTTGAAACTGCTTTGAGTGTAGCATTAGAAATGTTTCTTGCCGAAAGAACAAGATTCTTGTCTGGTTCTGCAAAAACAAAAAGGGCTTTCTTATCACTCACCTCCAAGC
>CAZPUF010000257.1:0-3719 GCA_964589705.1 uncultured Saprospiraceae bacterium
ATTTCATACCATACCCCTTGCCTCTATCTGCCAGATGCTTACACCTATATTGTTCTTCAGTAGGAGTAGATAGACCATATCCGTTATTTTCTATGACAAATATGACTGGGAGTTGCCACACAGAAGCGACATTAAGTGCTTCATGAAATTCTCCTTCGCTTGTACCCCCTTCTCCTGTAAAGGCAATGCTGATTTTTTGCTCTCCCGATAATTTGTGCGCCATCGCTATTCCACTCGCTAAGGAGAGCTGTGGACCGAGGTGTGATATCATGCCCCATATCTTATAGTCCTTGGTCCCAAAGTGAAAAGAACGGTCACGTCCATTCGTAAAACCAGATGGCTTTCCTTGCCATTGCCCAAAGAGCCTATGCAGAGGCACATTGCGTGTGGTGAATACACCTAGATTTCGATGCATTGGAAATATCCATTCGTCGTCTTCCAGAGCCATAGTACATCCCACTGCTATGGCTTCCTGTCCAATCCCGGAAAACCACTTACTGATTTTTCCTTGTCTGAGCAGAGAGAGCATTTTCTCTTCTACCAATCGTGGCGCAACCATATAATTGTACAACTCCAACAACTTGGCTTTTGACAAACGCTTGCGATCGTACGCTATAGATTCTTGTAATTCTATTTTCATAATATAGGTGTAGGCTAACAAATATGATAAAAAGCTAATATTAACCTCAATTTACTTTGAGATATTCTCACATTATAATTGTTAAGGTAAGGTTGGAAGTGAGCTAACTTTGAGTTATCCGAAGATGGATCTCAATACAGGGATAGACCGAAGTGGTTTGAAATTTTCTATGTGCAACTCGAAATAGAACATGAGTTTGTCCAGAAGAAATTCTTTGTCTTGTTTCGATAATGACAAGATCTGACTGCCATTCATCAACTGATGTATAACCAGACTCAAACTATCATCAAGCACACTCTTATCTGAGGTTAGTGTGGCTACAAACTGTCCCACACTTATATCAAAGTAAGGTCTATCAGCACTGTAATTATTCTGCATTTGGAAGCCAAGATATGCTGATAATTGTATGGCAAACTGATAAGGTAATGGGCCAAGTAATTGAGTACCCTCATCTATCGATACCAAAGTTTGCCTTATAAAATTATAGAGTCTAACATCCGCTTCTTTATCTTGAATCGCATTTCTGACCAACTCGATGATATAGGTACCAACAGCAGCTTTGATCACATCTCTATCCAGCTTTTGGTACATATATCCATAACTGGCTTCCTTGATCCGGGAGAGACTTTCTCCTGAAGTATAGGCGACCATATCTATGATATTCATAGGATGATAGACATTAGATGTGCGGGATTTTTGTTTTCGAACACCGCTGACAATGTAGGAGCCAAGACCTTGTTGCTCGGTGTATATATCTAAGATAAGACTCGTCTCCGAATATTTGAGACTACTGAGGACTATGCCTTCTGATTTAAAGGTACGTGCCATGAAGTGACTAGAATTCCCACCCCTCTATGGGATCTTGCTTATATTTTTTCTTGGTAATAATACGTTGCTTTTGCCGCTCCCAGATCAACTGAGCAAAGGTGATATGCACTGGTGCCGTACTTACTTCTAGAGCTGCTTTGATATTCTTTTCTTCCACATCTAGTCGATACATATAACTCATGAGCAAATCAGGGTCTGCCTTTAGTAACTTCTCCACTCTATAGGCGATATGCTGGAGCATAGCCTTATCATCTAAGTCGACTGGAATGTGTATGTCCAGGTCCGCACCAACCCTTTTTGCTATGTCATTTTTAAATTCGATAGTGTTTAGTTTTTTTAATGTACTGATATGATTGCTATATCCACTAATTGGAGCAACATACCCTTTTAAATATAAGTTCATGTGCATTCCATTTGTAAAGGTAGGTAGAGGATGATATTTTAGCTACCCAAAACACAACTAAAACGATGCAAGAGCAAGACGCTAACTTTTCGAATGAAAGCTTATCTGAGACTTTCAGCGTAGAAAAAATGCAAGAATATGGTAGCGATATCCTTGACTGGACAGTAACCTTTATTCCTAAACTTATTATAGCGCTTATAATCCTTTATATAGGATTTAAAATAGTTAATAAGCTGAGTAAGGTTATCAATAAAGGATTAGAGAAAGCCGATTTGGGACCAGAGGTAACAGCCTTTATACAATCCATGATTACAATCATAATGAAGATTGTGGTCTTAGGGGTAGCGGCAAGTATCATCGGCATCAAAATGACTGCACTCGTAGGTCTACTTGGCGCTGCAGTCTTTGCTATTGGTATGGCCATGCAAGGCTTTATGGGCAACTTCGCATCTGGACTAACCATCCTCTTTCTTAAGCCCTACAAAATAGGAGACCTCGTGTCCGTAGATGACAACTTTGGAAAAGTCAAAGACATCAAGATTTTTAATACCACATTGGAAACACCTAATGACAAGACATTGATAGTGCCAAATGGTCAAGTCACCGATAATGTAATTACTAATTATAGTACGATGGGGTATATCCGTCTAGAGCTCAATGTGAGTATGCCCTATGAAGAAAGCTTCCCTAAAGTCAAAGGCATAATCAAAGGTGCCTTAGAAAAATCAGAGTACGTCAAATGGGAGAAAGAACCACTAATAGGAATAGAAACTTATGACAGTCACTATATTGTCTTGGCTATCCGTCCTTATGTGGACCCTAATGATTACTGGGAGGCAACATTTGAGATATATGGCCTTGTCAAGCAAGCTTTCAGTCAGAATGGTATTAAAGCCGCCTACTCAGAAGGTGTAGAATTAGGGCCAATAGGAGAGTAACTGACGGTTGCACTAAGCTTAGATATGTCAAGAATTGTGTGCGCTGAATGTTACAGTGAGCAGCTATTTGTTTAGTGATGTTGTAGATATAGCGACTTTGGATTAGTGAATCCCAAGAGATTTTCTATGATTTTTCTGTCATTAGATAATCTTGGCAACTTATGCTGACCACCATACTTATTTTTCTCTCTCATATATTCATCTATACTGCCCTTGGGAAGCACACGTATTATTAGCGGTGACATAGCCATATCTTTATAACGCTTTGCATCGTAGTCTGAATTAAGTTCGCGCAACTCTCTATCCAAAGCCTTGGCAAAGTCAGGTATAGATGTAGGCATCTTTTCGAACTCTATAGCCCATTCATGACAGCCATTGTCCTTATCTGTCATATACTTTGGCGCGACATGATAATCACGAATAATCCCTCCATGCCGCTTACATATACGAGCTACCGCCTCATCAGTATTACACACCATGAGCTCTTCTCCAAACGCATTGATATACTGCTCTACCCTGCCTACTACTTTTATTTTAAATGGTCGTACACTGGAGAATCTGACGATATCTCCCATCACATATCTGTATAAGCCAGCGGAATTGGTGATGACGATAACATAATCTGTATCAGCACTCACCTCTTCTAAGGTTATCGCATCTTGATTAGGATCTCCTGAGGTGTAAGTGGCTGCAGGAATAAACTCATAGAAAATCTGATGGTTGCACATGAGCGACATCCCGTCCACTGCCTTTTCATTCTGGATGGCGAAGTAGCCTTCTGTAGCATTGTACACCTCTCTAAAGACAACATCCTTGGATGGCAAGTATTTTCTCAGCTCCCGCTCATAAGGGCCTAGTCCGATACCGCCGTGGATATAGGTCTTGAGATGTGGCCAGACTTCTGAAATGT
>CAZPUF010000258.1:0-3718 GCA_964589705.1 uncultured Saprospiraceae bacterium
GAAGAGTATAAAAAGAAAAATGAGAAGTTAAATCAATTCGATTATGAAAAGCTAATTAAAGCCTGCCCTAACAATCTAACAATTGAATATCATGGTTTTCCGGTAGATCTAGAGGAAGCCGTACGAAATAATATAAATCTTAGAATAGTAAAAAACCTGAGCGAATATCGACTAAGAAAACTAGTAAAATCAAACCCAGATCTATTTACAATCGTCTCTGAAAACAATCCAAGAAATTTAAGTGAATACCTAAAATTAGGAGCTAGAGTCGAAGTAAATCACAAAATGAAAATCTATCCTTTAGAAGGCTTGATAAAAAGAGGAAAAAACAGCGTGCGAATAACTTGTGACAAATACACTTATTCAGAACTTAGAAAATTTATAGACTTAGGTGCAGAGGTTGTTATTGGCAAGCCATTGTCCCGTAAAGAAATCACCAAACTCGTACAATCAAATCCACATAATGTAAGGGTAGACTTGACGTATTACACAATGAAAGAAATTCAAGCTATCGCCAAATATGGTTTGAAAAAATTAAAGTATAATACTAATATCAGAAAATGACTAAGCAATCCATAGTTAAAGTCTAGCACTTCACTGCATCACCTACACCCTCGGAAGAATCAACAAAGGAATAAAATTGATTCAAATTCGTTTATGCTCATAGACGACTAGCGAAACTTAATTTATATGAAAATTCTTCCAACAATTATCATCGCCGTATTATGGGTTGCTTTAGCTAGTGCACAGGATCAGCAAATAATTCTATATCCGTACTTAGCAGATGACAAATATGGATATGTAGATAGTGTAGGCAATATGGTAATAGAACCTCAATATCATACTGTCTCTCTTTACGGGTCTAGAAAGACATTAAATAATCTTCTCTACGCTAGCACTATTTCCCAGTCATCTCATTATAACTTACCACTCAACATGGCTGAAGTCAATAGGTCTGAAAGAAAATTTGAAAAATCAAATAATTGGAAAGTTATAGATGTGACAGGTGCAAGTATTATAAAGGCAGACACTACAAGTAATTTTACGTGCCTGTACTCATCAAGTGCCCATTCTAGAACAAGTGAAAATGTAAAAGGATTTCGCATAAAGTATAAGAATCAAAATACCAAATATTATCATATAGCGAATAAAGTTAATTCTGATGAATATGGAATGTTTCTTCGTTATTTCAAGGGGGATGGTGGTTGGGATGATGAAAGAGTCCTTTTATGGCAGCCCGTAGGAGATGCAGGACAATGCTTCACTGCTGAGACTTTAGACGGAAGGATGGACCTACTTTCTTCTGAAGGCCTAGTCCTCAAGAAAAATATAAACGGCAAAGGAGTGGGCCCACCGTCAGCCGAGCTTGTGGATATTTGTAATAAACTCACAAAGAATGTTGATATCCCAAAAGTGGATTCAACTGTTCAGACTAAATCAACTGCAAAAAAAAAGAACAACCATAGAAGTACTTTGTCTACAGAATATGACTACGACAGTAAAGATTTGCGAAAATCAAAGTATTATCTAAAAAATGAGCTGAACCAACTTTCTGATAAATCCTATAATTATCTAAATATTTTCAGAATTAACAACGAAGAAGTGGCCTTTTGTTATAATAACGAAGAAGGAATGGCACATCTTCTAAATGACTCAGTGCAAATTATAAAAACTTATAATGTACCTATAAATTATCGGTTTGAGTTTGTAGATCTAAATGGAGAACTAGTTTATATCAGAGCCTCTAATAAAATAATTTTTCTAGATTTATTAAGAAAAGAAAATCTGACTATTAGTGATTATGGAAAAGTAGATAAAACACAAGAAGAACTTCTTGCTCAGCTAAATATCAATAATGAGATTAACATTCATGATAGTCAGTGGCACCTCTCTCGTAATGATGAAATTATCAGTCTTAAAGTCGGACGTAAGTATCTAATAGCTAAAGTAAAGCGGCCAGGTTCACCTAATTTCTTATACCGAATACTTCTTAATGATAATTATCAGCATACTAATAAAGTGCTAACTGAGTCATACGCTGAAGTAATAGATCTCGAACAAGGACTAAGAGCTGCGGGCAATCAAAATAGTATCATTTCCATTCCAGAAAAAAGAAACCTAAAGGATTTGCAAGTCTATAGCAATGGCAGCCAATACAGACTATTCAGAAAAAATAGTCATGGAACCAGCCGGTTTCTGGTTGTACAAGAGAACCAGATTCTTATGGACACAATAGCTGATGCTTTTATATCCTTTGACAAAAAAAATAATGAAGCAAAGCTTATCATTGAGAAGGATACTGTATCCTTAATAGTAGACCCACCGGAAAGACAATTTTATCGCAGTAATATTATGGGTACAAGAATTTCTAGACACATGAGAAATGACTCCATAATTATTTCAGATAGACATGGAGCACTAATTCATAATATCTGTAGCCCTGGATATTATGGCAAGTTAGATTACTTCAATGTTGCTAAACTAAATGAGAATCGATATTTGATTGAGATAGAAAACGGTTTCTATATTCTAGATAAAAACGGGACAATGCTGGATAAGATAAATGCACGTAGCAATAACTGTATGGGAATATCCACAAATTGGGCTATCGCGAATATTTATGGTAAAGCCATGTTGGTATTTAGTGGGGTCAAACCCTTCCTATATGACTTTGAGCAGCTGAAAGAACTTAGAGCAGAAGTTAAGCAATAATTATTATAGAGAATAGACAACAGCTAGCACATGACCAGATGTGTTATAATCACTTAAAATAAGTTTGAAAAGGGAATTACTAATCTGTATATTCTTATATTCATATTTTAAATCCTTTAATTATGAACAAACTAATCTTCCTACTGCTATTTATTCTAACCATAACTTCCGCTTCAGCGCAAAAATGGTTTTCTACTGACGATAGCTGGACGTATAATATTATCGGAACTTGGGTTCAAGGATATTCGCAAATGACTGTTGTAGACACACTTACCATAAATCAAAAAAGTGCTTTCAGGTTGGAAAATGTCGCGAATATTCTTACTAACAATATGCCTAGAATTTTTGTAAATGAATTCATATGCTATGAGGAAGAAAACCAGGTATTCTGCCTAGATAATTATGGGACTTTCCAACTCTTATATGATTTCAATTTACAAGTAGGAGACTCTATTTTCTACACTGTTAATAATAGCAGTAATAGTTGCAGCAACTTAATTAAGTATCATTTAGACAGCTTGAGTACAATTGAAGTCGGCGGTGAAGTTCTTTCAGTACAACACTTTACATATTCAGATAATGAAACAACGCGATCTGCCAGTACTCGTGTTATCGAAAAAATTGGATTTGTAGATACTGAGTTTGGTGACATAGATACGAGACATTCGTGCACACTTGATATTCATGGATTTTTACTTTGTTCATATAGCAATGGCGAAGGGTCAATCGAATTGAGGCAAGGATGTGAAGCACTCGTGTCTACAAATGATCTTATCAGCAATAACATTACCATATATCCTAATCCTGCCTCTGATAAGATCAACATAGATATCAAGGGACAACTAGATTATAAGGTTAACTTATATGATAAGGAAGGAAAGCTTATTATAGAATCTTCAAACTCTCTCTATCTGGAAGTAGCATCATTACCTATGGGCAGCTATTTACTTGAAATTATAGACATGAACTCATATCAAAGATTCATGGAAAGAATAGTAGTTGTAAG
>CAZPUF010000259.1:0-3695 GCA_964589705.1 uncultured Saprospiraceae bacterium
ATTTTGGTCTTCATTGATGTTATCTCTCAGATCATAGAATTCTCTATCTCCAAATTCATTGAGTATCAACTTATAATCTTGATTCCTTACAGCCCAGACCTCCACATCTTCATCTATATAGTCCGCATAGATATAAGATCTCTCAATTTGATTTCTCCTACGCAGAGATGGCATTAAACTATAACTATTATATATACCCCCCTGCAAGTCATTGGATACTAGCTCTATGATAGTT
The DNA here is from genome assembly GCA_964589705.1 of uncultured Saprospiraceae bacterium. Taxonomy (GTDB): domain Bacteria; phylum Bacteroidota; class Bacteroidia; order Chitinophagales; family Saprospiraceae; genus RFSX01. The sequence goes on from CAZPUF010000259.1 coordinate 236, forward strand.
GCATATAGATCATTAACTTGAACGAGGCCTGTTTCTTGCTGACCTGTTCGTGTCACACCATTGCCGCTTACAAAAAAAGGAATTCTCAATCCCCCTTCATACAAAGACCCTTTTCCATGGCTTGCAGGAAATCCGCTTAATACCGAACGAGGAGTACCATTATCTCCGACAAACACAATGAATGTATTATCTCTCGTCACCTCATCCATACTATGCAATAATCTACCTATCTCATAATCCAATGCCTCTACGGCGGCTAAGAACATTTGTCTATTAGTAATCGGTTCTGGGCCTGTATACAATTCTGCAGGAGGAATATGCAATGGCTGATGAGGAGCTAGATGTGACAACCATAAGAACCAAGGTTGATCCTGATTACTTATCCAATCAATGGCAGAATTAGTCAAGTGTGTAGTCACATACTCATTGATGATAACTTCTTGTCCATCCTCAGTCTTTTCCCATCTAAAATAATCATTGACGCCACCACCTAATACGCCTTCAAAGTAGTCAACACCATGATTAGAAATATGTCTCACATTAGCTGGGTTAGCTATATGCCACTTTCCGATTACTGCAGATGCATAGGCATTACTAGTAACTCTATCCAAATAAGTAAATATGGACTCATGTTCTAGACCCAAATTTCCTGGGACCATTCTTACACCGTTCTTGACCCCATACTTACCACTGATAATGGAAGATCTTGTAGGGGCACACTGCGGAGTTGCCCAAGCATTGATATAAGTAATACCTTCATCTCTTAAACTATCAAGTGTGGGGGTATTAGCAGAGGTTACCCCTAAATCATACCCCTCTAGGCCATCTATCCCTAAATCATCAGCGATGATGAGCAGTATGTTTGGCTGGTTCTGTGCACTCCCATTTAAACCTGTCAGGCAAAATATGAGTACAAAGAGAAATAATAAATTTATAGCCCTCATATTCTATACTCGCGTTTTATATAATTGGAACAAAGTTAGGAAGTATGGGAGATAGATGCTGCTCTAAGCGAATTGGTATTTCGACGTAGGTTTACTTATTTCAATTCTTTTTTGGAAATGGCTTGTAATTCTCTGTAGCGCTGCAGCATAACTATTGATTATAGGAATATTAGGGTGGATAGTGCGCCTAAGATATTAAGATATATTATCTTCTCGGGGAGCAAAATTACAAATATTTTATACTGACCGCTAGACAGAATACAGAAGTTAGGATGAACGGAAATAGATGCCATTCTGAAGTAAGGCATCGAAAGTGGTCAGTCATAAAGGTTTGCCATGCGCGGCCTTTAGTGAATGAACTATTAGTTATTAATCCAAATTCCTTTTAGTACGCTTCAGGATGAATAAATCCGAACCCGTTATCACCAGTCTGAAGTAGCGTTGTGACATCACCTGTTTCAAGATTGACGGATTTAATTCTAAATGGGTGTCCTACTATATTTAGACTATGAAAGTAGACTTTACTGCCATCAGGAGACCAGCACATACTTCCACCGTTTGCACTAGCATCATCATGGATTACTAACTCCATATTTGTTGCCAAATCATATACGACAAGATCCACGTCTGTATATAAGGCATTGCCTGCTGAGAAGAGTATTTGTGTATCATTAGGAGAAAAGTCAGGATCATGATCTCTGGTATTATTATCAGTCAAGCTTTCAATGTTAGTAACTGTTCCTAAGTTCGAATCATAATCACCTCTCTGCAATTCTAAGTTGGTAAGATCAAAAGATAGTTGATTGTCCATGAAGCCCATAAAAACAATATGCTTATTGTCATTTGAGAAATTACAATCTATAGCCCATCTGTCTGAAAGCACAATCGGTTCACCACCTGTTTTGTTAGTTCTTATAAGTCGCCATTGGAATGAGTTTCCAATATCGACTTCTGCGCACATGAGTATGTGTTGTCCATCGTTACTCCATCGTGCAACGCCATGTGCATTCCATCCATAGGCACCTTTCGGAATAATTACTTCAATGTTACTTCCATCAATATCTGCTATTAATAAATCAGCTTGTTCGTAATCGTCATGATTTCTACTTGGATTTGTTGGGGATCGGTAAACCAAAATCTTAGTTTTATCAGGACTTACTTTTGACCACCAATAATCAAAATTTTCATCACTTATTAAAAGCGACTCTTGTCCGTTCTCCAATTTGTATAATTCGTTATACCCATTTGGATTTTTAGAATAAATTATCTTGTCAGATATAGTCTCTGTTGGCACAGGCTCTTCAGGCACCTCCTCACCACAAGAGAAAATTAAAAGCGAGAAGAAGCTGATAATATATAGATTCGATATTTTCATGCTATTAATTTATTCATTTAAAATCAATTTGTGGTTAATGTAGTAGGGACATGCGGCATAGGTGCTAATCTTTGAACTTCATCGTCACTTGTTATGAGCCTTTTTTAAATTAACACTTATCAGCTTAAATTCGATTTTCTCATTATCATAAGTTTGATAGTTCATCTCTACAAAGCCATAATCCTCATGAAAGAAGTACTCTAAATAGCTGATTCCAAATTTAGAATTATGGGCATAAGCAGAATATTTATGACAATTTATTTTGCCACAATAAGGATATTCCTTTTGCTGTTCTCCTTCATAATAATACTTAGAGTCAGTAATCGTAGGACTGTAAGTCCCCCAGTTTTTGAATATAACTATTTGGCTATTTGCGGTTTTGGTAGTGATTTGATTGATAGGAAAGGTGACTACTGGAAATGGTGCAATTTCTGTTTTATAGAATTGATTATTTCTTATTGGGTGAATCCAAACTTCTTTCTCATTTTCGATGATTCCTGTCGTATCATTCTTTATCCAGAATTCCTTAGTAACCACACTATCTAATTCTGCAATATTATTTGTGGAATCCTGAGCCGTATAATTATAGGTATATACAACTTCAGATTGCTGAGCCGCAGCTTCATGACCCCAGCCTGTACCTTGAGGTATCATTAATATTGTTGTGTTAGCAATTGTATCGCCATCTTTAGAAATACGCAATGCACTATAGGTGTACTCCTTGGATTGATTGAATATTCTTAGTTCTTGGTGATGGCTTACTAAGGCATCATATCTTTTTCTAGTCTCTAATTCCAAATCTACTAGACCATGGAAATCAGCGTGGTGCTCAGCATTATTTATGGTCTCTAATTCATCAGAGGTAGCCACAGATATGGACTTGCTCATGTACGCTTTTGCATCCTCGAGTTTATCTAGCTTTATACTTGCGACTGACATTCGATATAAGTTATCAAAATCATTAATCACACATCCTTTATCTAAGAGACTAGTATAAATGGAATGAGCTTTTCTATAATTCTCTTCTTCATATTCTGCGTTCGCTTCTAGTAATCCAGCTTTGCAAATATGACTCTGAGCCTGTAGGCTCACACAGATAAAGTGAAGTAATACTATTATAGAAAATACTCTCATTTGATGA
>CAZPUF010000260.1:0-3637 GCA_964589705.1 uncultured Saprospiraceae bacterium
TAAAATCAAATACCAATTACTAGAATGTTTTCGTTGAATAGGATATGAGAATCAGTTTGCTCCTCTTATTGTTTATGACTTATGTAGTGGCACATGGCCAAGAAAACCTCCAATTTGACAGACTGGCTTTCTCTATTATGGAAGGTGCCTGGGATCCTACAAACTGGCTCGTTATAGATTCGTCTGGCAGAATGGTCGAGATCCAAGAAAAAGATCGGCTCAAGCTAACTGCGAAGGACCATGAAGCATCGGTATTCTTAACGAGTATTGAATTTGATCACTCAACTAGAATGCTGGACACCGATGAGCGCAATAGCTTAAATACATATATTGAGAGAGTGAATTACGCTAATTGGACAAGAGAGAATCAGCACCATACCTGGTGTGATCACACGATTTTTCACATTAGAGTGCTTACTGAGGATGGCCACTATCACAAACATCAGGTAAGATCAAGGTTGCCCTCTGAACCTATCGAAGGAAATTCACTAAACCACGTGTGGGCAAAGCACTTCTTGACTAAGAAAATCAAAGGATCCTACAGTAAATAGGTGGTTTTCTTTCAGTTCACCTGCACATAAACAGGTCACTATTTAATTACACATCCAATCTTCTTCAGCACAATTAATAGAATCTATCTAAGAAAAGGTTATTGGCTTACCAATATTCAACCTATTCTACCTATCTTAAACACTTATTATTAAATCACACGACATGAGAATTCTGACGCTTAGTTTATCCCTTCTATTCTGTTTTCAATTATCTGCACAGGTAGACCTCGGCTATCAAGTGCCAGACAAAGCCATTCTGGATTTGGTAGATGCAGATTTACCCCCTGCTGTAAGAATCAATTCTTCAGGATCTAAAGCCCTGCTACTATCCAGAAATTCATTCAAATCAATAGCTGAGCTGTCTGAGAAAGAATTGCGATTAGGAGGTCTTAGAATCAATCCTAAAACGAATATTGGAAGCCGAACGAGATTCTACAACAAAGTGAAGATTCTCGACCTCAAGTCCAAAAAGGAGAAAGAAATAAGTGGTCTGCCGTCTGATTTGAAATTCGCTTATTATAGCTGGTCGCCAGACGAAAGCAAAGTGGCATTTACACACACAACTGAAGATCAAGTGCAATTATGGTTATTGGATATGGAGACTTACTCCGCTAAAAAAATATCCAATCATGCCTTGAATGCCAATACAGGATCGCCCTTACAATGGATGAAAGATGGAAACTCTATGCTAGTCAAAGTGCTCCCTAAAGACAGAAAAGCACTTATAGATAAAAATACAAGCATCCCATCAGGACCTATCATCTCTCAGAACCAAGGCAAAAAGGCACAAAACAGAACCTACCAGGATTTGCTAAAAGACAAATTGGATGAGACCAACTTTGAATCATTGGCTACCTCTACCATCTACAAAGTAAATCTGGATGGGACAGACAAAATATGGGGAGCGCCCGCTATCTATAGAGGGACCAGCATCTCACCTGATGGGTCATATATCATGGTCACCACTGTAGAAAAACCATTCTCCTATCTGGTGCCTTACTTCAGGTTCCCATACAAGACATCCATCTATTCTAGTGATGGCCAGTTAGTCAAGAATGTGATAGAGGTACCTCTTATAGAAGATCTGCCTAAAGGTTTCGGTGCAGTGAGAACAGGAAAAAGAGCGCTGCAGTGGCGTAGCGACCATCCATCGACATTAGTGTGGGTAGAAGCCATGGATGGCGGTGATCCAGCCAAAAAAACACCAACAAGAGATGCCGTATTCCAGCAAGCAGCCCCTTTTAATGGTCCTGCTAAAAAGCTGGTAGAGACACAAAATCGATTTTCCTACATAGAATGGTGTGATGATAATACGGCCATAGCTCATGACAGATGGTTCAATGATAGAAATACAAAATCCTATCTTTTTAATCCGTCTGAACCAACCGCTAAAGTGAAAGTCATTGCAGACAGAAACTACCAAGACCGCTACTCTGACCCAGGTTCCTTTGTAACAGAAAAATCTAAATATGGCACTTATCTATTGAGTAAGAAAAATGACAAGCTATACCTAATAGGCGATGGATTTTCTGATGAGGGCATTTTGCCTTTTATAGATGAGTATGATCTCAGTACTAATAAAGCAAGCAGGTTGTACCATGCACCCCAGAATAAAAAGTACGAACGAATTATAGATGCCTTGGATATATCTAAGGGTACTTACTTGACAAGGATAGAAAGCAATAATGTTTTCCCTAATTACTATGTCAGAGACCTGAACAGCAATCAATTGACCCAGCTTACTGATTTTGAGAATCCATACAAGGCTATCCAAGATGTGCACAAAGAGGTCATCAATTATAAGAGAGATGATGGTCTAGATCTTTCTGGTACGCTTTACTTGCCAGCGGGCTATGACAAAAATCGGGATGGCCAATTGCCGATGGTCCTTTGGGCCTACCCTATAGAGTACAAGAATAAAGCCTCCGCTGGCCAAGTCAGTTCTTCTCCATACGCATTTACTTTTCCATCTTATGGATCACCGATATTCTGGGTCACCAGAGGCTACGCTGTTCTAGACAGAACCGCTTTCCCTATCATAGGCGAAGGAGATGATGAGCCTAATGACAGTTTCAGAAAGCAATTGGTCGCTAATGGCAGAGCTGCTATAGACGCCGTAGATAAGCTGGGATATATAGACAGATCGAGAGTTGCAGTAGGTGGTCATTCCTATGGTGCATTTATGGTGGCCAATCTATTATCCCATTCAGATGACTATGCTGCGGGTATAGCGAGAAGCGGGGCTTATAATCGGACCTTGACACCTTTCGGCTTTCAGCGTGAACAAAGAAGTTACTGGGAAGCGCCAGACGTATATAATACCATGTCTCCATTTATGCATGCAGAAAAAATGAAAACACCCTTACTACTCATCCACGGCGAGGCGGATAATAACTCAGGTACCTACCCGATGCAAAGTGAAAGATATTTCAATGCTTTGAAAGGACTAGGTGCTACTGTAAGACTTGTCATGCTACCCAAGGAAAGCCATGGCTATGCAGCGAAGGAATCTATCTTCCACATGCTATGGGAACAAGACCAATGGCTAGAAACACATGTGAAGAACAGAAAGTCAAATAACACTGAGTACAATACGGAACCTTAGAAGGGAGGTTAATTCTTGGTACTACTAACTAATTTTATCTCTGATAATTTTTCTAAGGAAGTTTGAGATTAGAAGCCTATAGGGGTAATGGAATTAGATGATATGAATTCGAAGACCTATCCTGCATAGAAGTTCAATCATAATTATTGAGTTTAGGAAAACTGGGTATGAATTTCTGGATTTGAAATTCAATATGGACTTCTTTTACATGGTAGCGATACAATTTTAATTTGATTAATATTGTACTGAATACATGGTGTAATTAGAATTCTGATTATACTTAGTCCATGCATCCAAGAAATAAAAATATCGGCCCCTATGACCTTGACCAAATGGTTATGGCCGAACCCCTTCTCGAAAAACACATCACCATCAATCCCGCAGGAAATAAAACAATCAACTTCTCCGACCCCACCGCAGTAAAACGCCTCAACAAAGCCATACTCAAGCATTACTATAATATCTCCTACTGGGAGTTTCC
>CAZPUF010000261.1:0-3615 GCA_964589705.1 uncultured Saprospiraceae bacterium
ATGCACCACATCTGTCCATTCTCTACTTTATTGACACCTGTGGCTATTTCTTCTTTACCAGAGTCCGGATAATAATCTGTGATTCTGACTCTTTGGAAGTATGGGGACTCAGAGGTATATACTTGAGTGACATTGATTCGGTTGACTTCCTTGAGAGAGGGAGACTTAATGTGATCTAAAGTCAATTCAGTCAAATTGATGTCACTCAGTGCTCTAGGGTTGGCATCTTCGTAGATAATGAATTCTCCTTTCCAAGTACCGTCCAGGATTTTATAGACATCTGCAAATTGCCTGTCTGCTTCCTGAAATGTGGGCGGGTCAACAGTAGGTGCATTACTAGGACTTTCTGAAACACGAGCTGATTTGCATTGTGAGATTAGCAATAGTACGCCAATACTCATCATTATGATTACAATTGCTTTTATATGCATAAATAGAAAATGACTATACTAGCCAAAAGGTTCAAATGCTAAAAGCTAATAGAGGTCACCTAATTCTGTCTGCTCTAGCCACATTATCCAAGTTTCTAATCTCTAGGTTAGCGTCGATATATTTTAAATGATTAATCTATTACTATCTTTTTTACATCGCCTACATTCCCATTATTAGCACGGATTAAATATACTCCTGAATTCAACTCACTTACATCCAATTCAGTCATGCCCTCAGAAATATTTTCTATTAAATGGACCGACCCTAACAAATCTACTACTTGTATGGATAAAGGCTCCGTATTGTTTATATAAATGAAGTCCTTAGCAGGCACAGGATATACCTGGAACAATAATGGAGGAGATTGTCTTTCTTCTTCAACTGAAGTCATCGGAATCTCACTCACAAATGTATGTAGCGTTGTATTTGTAATGACTGCTTCATTAAAATCAAAAAAGATACCTGCTGTATTTTCGACTGGCGTAAACTCATCTATCTCATCTAATGGACTGATAGTGAAGTGTACATAGCCTTTGTTTGCAATCGTATCCTGTTCCTTGGAAGGAAGTAAGATGTTATTAAAGAATATATTTAGTAATCCCCCATCATTTATTTCATAGCTTGTCACATCATGAGAGGCAGAAATCAACCGGAAAGTAGATAAGTCAAGATAAGGGCTGAGTTGGTCTTCGATTCTAATATTAAACGCGGTATCATTTCCAAGATTCTCAAATCTTATAGTATAGTCTAGAGATTCATCGAACAAAGTATAATTATCCTCTCCTCCTCTAAATGGCGTTCCATGTTTATCATTAGGATCTACTGCACATCGCAAATTAAAACAGTGCTCCCCAAATCCTAATTCTATATTATCATTTAGAAAATCTGCACTCAGGCAAAATATATCTCCTACGAAATCTGCTGATGGGAATACAAGTTCGAAATCGATAGTATCTGATTCATATATATCCAATTCTTTCATCTCAAATTCTAATCTAGCTAAGGTTGAATCCAAAGGAGTTTCAGAAACGGACACAAGCTCAAATTCATCTGGAAGATTAAAAAACAATTGTCCACTCAAATCAACATTTCCAGTATTCGACACTTTGACTCTTAATGGCAACGTAAAGGAACATCTTTCTATCTGCGGACTTATAACACTAATCTCAACTTGCTCCACTACACCATTAGGAATAACACCCACTTCTATAAACAAGCTATCTGAGTCTTCATCTATGATAATACTTCGCCCATTTGCTGGCAGAGTAATATCGAACTCATCCCTAGCTGACACAATCTCATAAACACCAGTAGATAGCCTAAACACCTGTTCTCTTTCTTCAACTATATAACTAAACAATGACATAGGCGACATAGCAGCAAGTCCACGTGGTAGATCTAGATAGCGCTCTGAAAAATCCTTAACACCATCTTGATTATCATCTAAGAAATATCTTAAGAAAGCATTGCCTAGACATTCCTCTAGAATTTGATCATAACTTTGACAATTATTTCCATTATCTTCTATTATAAAAATGCCTGTGTTATTAAATCGTCTTACAAAGCAACATTCGTCTAAGGATCGATTATCTACGATTCGTAGATCTATCAATTCTTCGCCTATGATATTATCAAATCCCGATAAAGCTTTTAATCTTGGGTTATCATTTATATTAAGTATTGTCATAACATGAGCAGAAGGTGCAAGTATGATTGTTTCCAATTGCTCACAATTAGATATCGTAAGCTGTGTTATTGACTGCAGACCTGATAAATCTATATAGCTACCTTGGAAAGATGAAATGTTAACTTGGACATCGTTATCAAAAGTTGTGTGAAATAATAAAGAATCTTCTTCAAAAGAACTGCTTATTATAAACCTATTTCCCCTCAGACATGGCTCAACCATTGTTATCATTTCATTTGACCTAAGAGACACAGTTCTTTCGCAATCACATTCTTCAGTAATAATTTGTATTGTTGAGCATCCTTCTCCATTACCCTCTAAAAATAAATTATCGTAATCTACTTCTTCAACAAAGCAACAATATTGCAATTTTGGGTTTCCAACAATCCTAACTTCAGCTTCATTTGGATCAAATCCAAACTCATCAATAGTTGTTAATTCTGGATTATTCTCCACATTCAATTTACTAACACCCATATTTCTATTACCATGCAGAAAGGCAAATAATTTTTGATTATTTATTACTGTTAAACTATCAAGATTAATTGAAGCAGTGGTAAATTGCTCCAAGTTTGGACAATTGTCGATGACTAGATTATTTGCTGCTAAGGTGATTGGGTAAAACTCCAAAGGCAATACAGGTGCTCTATAATCAACAAATATCAAATCTTCAACAAAAGTGAATGGTGCTTGCCCTGTATTATTTAGTCTAAAATCTCCAGTTACAACAACTTCCCGCATTTCATCACAAAACAAAGTTGTATCAAATTGTTCTTGACTAGAAATTACAATTCTGTCTCTACATTGTCCACTCAAAACAGTAGAGACAAACAGAAAGCATAGAATAGCAGATAATAATCTTAGCATGGTAGTCATTTTTTACTTCACAATATAATATTTAATGGGTCTTATGTATATATATACACCAATAAGATTCAAAGTCAACTTGTCTTAATGCTTACATAGCGTGCAACCCACTTTATTTTTCAATCTGAGAAAAATTATCTGCTTGTTTTAATACAATCTCCTATTATACTAGGCTTTAGACCATTCATCTGAATAACTTTTAGCCATATCTTTTAAACAAAATCCGCCTTCAGTCCTTAATCACAACATAAATCTTAACTTGCATTTAGAATCTCAATCACAACTTACATGAGACAAATTATCATAAGTGTTATTGGCTTACTGATTATCGCTGTTGGATACATCGGCATGAAGAAAATGGGAAACAGAGAGAAACCTACTCCCAAGAAGACACCAAAGTCTATCCCAGTTGCTTTTAGCGAATTAGTATCTAACAGTAATACGCCTATAACTATCACAGCCAGTGGTAACCTATCTGCAAGAGACAGAATCGAAATCTATTCAGAAGTCCAAGGAATATTCGATTATAGCGAAAAATCTTTTAAGCCTGGAATTTACTACCGCGCTGGCGCTGTCCTCATTAAGCTCAATAGTGATGAACACAGAGCTAACCTTAAGTCACAAAAAAG
>CAZPUF010000262.1:0-3597 GCA_964589705.1 uncultured Saprospiraceae bacterium
CATTTGTACAATAATTATTATTTAAATCCTATTGTTAGTACTTATTTTGATTCTTTAGAAGACATCTAATAGATGTTCTTCCCTTGCAGTTCCAAATACAAGTTGACTTGGATTTAAGTCAAGTACTTTGTTTGCTTACATAATATCCTCTCTAAGCCAGTTCGCTTCAGTTTCCATTTTGTTGGAGGAGGTGCACATAAGACAACGAATAGTAAATTCAAATGAGAAGGAAGAATAGATTATATAATACCAATAAAGGAGAACCTGCTAAGCCAAGCAGGGTTCTCCAAGACGTCTAACTGAATTAAAGGACACATAGCGAGTATCCAATATACTAGATATCAATTATACTTAATATGCTGCCTGCTCCTGCAATAATTATCAAGAAACATATCATAAAAAAGCCCGAGTAGAATTATAAAATTCTACTCGGGCACAAAGAAAAAGTGTACTTGTTTTTTGAGATTATGGGATCAATAGATCCTTACTTCAAGACGGTAAGACTACCTGATTTTTTGACAGTTGATCCATCTATTATTTCAAAGATGGCAAAGAATGCAAATACCGCTGGCTGAACTTCTTTGCCTCTGAATTTTCCGTCCCAACCAATATATGTATCTAAGTTCCCATCGTGGGAATCAACAAATACCGTCTCTCCCCATCTATCTAATATTCTTAATTCTTGTATGCCGACTACAGAGGCATTGGCGCCAACAGTAAATCTTGAATTGAAATCATCTTCTCCTAATCTGATAACATTCGGCGTATAGATGTCTACAATTAATTCCACATCAATTCTAACTCTCTTTACGACCTCACAACCGTTGATAGAGACTGCTTCCAAATCAAGATAAGTATCTTGAAGTGGCATGAAGCCCTCCAGCTCTCTGCTTGTGCTTATGATATCTCCTTCTGGGTTGATCCAGTGAAAGGAAACGAAGTTTTCGTCTACTTCTGTAGGAGCGAGATCTAGCTCTTCTCCAATAGAAATGGTTATAGTATCTATCAATTGGAAATCTCCCAACTCAGAATCAAAGTCAACTACAAGGGAAACGATACTATCACATCCAACTGCATTTGAAAATTGTTCTTCATATATACCTGGTTCTGTGATCTCTGTCCCAAAGAAGGTAACAATATCTCCAGGACATATCTCTACAAAGTCTTCTCTTGTGTTAATAGGCAATACATCTAAATTAATTATTATCGTACTATCGCATCCATTAAATGAAGGGACCATCGTTTCATAAATTCCTGACTCTGTCTCTTCTATATCCTCAAAAGTATATACCTCACCTTCACATATCTCCGCATCGAATTCTGTTGGTAGTATATCCGGATAAAAATCTAATACTACAGTAATCGTACTATCACACCCTGTAAAGTTAGTAGTTACTCCAGTGTATGTACCTGGGTCTTTATATATCTCACCTAATAAGTCATAAGAATCTCCCCTACAAATAAATACGTCTAGTGATGATTCAGATATAGGATTAACAGTAAGATTAACAGTAATCAGACTATCACATCCATCTGGATCCACAAACGTCGTCAAATATGTCCCAGTCTCTGTTAACACAAGGTCATGTCTCTCAAACACCTCTCCTTCACATATAATTGGATTAACCTCGACACCTATTTCGTCACTGAATCTCAAGTCAATTATCTTCCTAATACCACAAGGAAAATCTACACTTTCTAGTAAGAATTCATGCATGCCTTCTTCTGTAATTTCCTGTCCTTCGTATTCAAATACATCACCCTCGCATATCTCCATGATTTCTGTTTGTTCATCCGGAAGTCCTTGAGATAATTCTACCATAATTGTACTATCACATCCCATTGCATTCTGTGTTATAGCCATATGCGATCCGGGCTCCGTAGTAGACAAATTATATAATTCGAAAGTCTCTCCAGGACACAACGTGGCCATGGTGTCACCAATCGCTTCGGCTCTAACTCTCAAGTCTATCTCATATAAAATATCACACTGACCAGCTACTGATTCTGTAGCTTCATAGAATCCAGGCTCTCTTTCATTGAGACCGAATTCTGTATATGTTTCTCCAAAGCATATAATCGGAGAAATCGATCTGACCTCAAGGTCTTCTTCAATTAACTCCAATTGATATATTTCAGTACACTGTCCTACTGCCTCTACTATATCTTCATAAGTGCCTGCCTCAGTCAACATCATACCTCTCCATTCAAATGCCAATCCCCGGCATACAGATCCAGATTCCATAATTGGTTCTGGTTGTGTCAAAGTCAACTCCAATACATGGAGAACATCACATTCACCAGGTGTTGTCTCCAAATCTTCAAATCGGCCATCTTCTGACAAAGTCATGCCTCTCCATTCTACACTGCCACCTTGGCAAACTTCCATCTGTTCCAAACTCTCTTGGACATCAGACTCTTCTATTATAAATGTAATTAGACTATCACACTCACCTAAATTTGACATATGTTCAAAGGTGCCTTCTGTATCTGTGGAGAAATCACCTCGAGTATATACTTGCCCTCTGCAATATGATCCTGTAATCGTTTCTTCTATAGGAGGATCTACCGTAAGAATGACTGTGACTATACTATCACAGCCTTCAGCACTTTGGAAGGTTACAGGATATTCTCCAGATTCTGTCGCTCTTAAGTCTTCAAATTCATACACACTACCCTGACAGATAGAAGCGGAAAAACTACTTGTAATTTCTTCATTAACTAAAAGGTCTATCACAAAAGTAGAATCGCATCCAAATATTGGGTCTTGAGACATGACTGTATACGTCCCTGATTCAGTAGCTACCAAATCTTTAAATCGGAAGGTATCTCTAGCACAAATCGTAGTATCCATCATTTGTGTCTCCAATGGCTCAAAGGTTACATCTATCAGATATAGAATACTGTCACATCCTGCAACTGATCTTATGGTATCTGTAGTCATCAAATCAGTTGTTGTTGTCACATTACCACTTGGACTAACATAAGTAGCCCCTTCGCACAAGGCAAGTCGATCAGGTATTATAGTAGCATCGACAAATACAATTGTCAGACATACCGAGCTATCACAACCTTCACTTGTTTGGGTTTTGAACTGTTGTTTCCCTTCCGTTGCAAATGCGAACCCACCAATCACAACTGTATCGCCTTCGCATACAGAAATAATACCTAAATCTTCTTCAAATTCTTCTTGTATTACTTTATAGGGTTCTGAGGCAACACAGCCAGTCGGCGTCTCTACTACTACTTGATAACAACCTTCTCCTAATGGTGCGAACTTATGAATTTCAATTTCTGAATCATCTTCATTCTCGAGCGCGACACCATCTTTGTGCCACTGGAAAGAGGTTGCCCCTGAGACCTCTAATATCAGATCTACCCTTGTACACGGATTACCAGATACATCAGTGAGGGGAACAATATCACATGTTGTAGTATTAAGACATGGGCAATCGTCGTCTCTGAAGTCTATGAGACCATCACCATCATCGTCTATGCCGTTGTCGCAAATTTCTTGAGCAGATACAGTTAATGCCGTAAATAGAGACATAAGTATCCATACGAATTTTAAATTGACCTTAAACATCCTTTCTTTGT
>CAZPUF010000263.1:0-3593 GCA_964589705.1 uncultured Saprospiraceae bacterium
AATTCATCATTCAAAAATCATCTCCCAAACTCATCCTCCCAGTCATCATTGAAGACCTTGACTTTTTTGGCTCTTTCTACCTCCTCTTTTTGAAAGTCAGCTTGTTCATATTGAGAGCAATCAGTTGTGATGCGGTCACCGTCGGGGATACGGAAATAAGCGTCTTTATTGAGTCGTATGTTAGGATCATCTTTCAGTCGGTTCATGAATTTCAGGTAGTAGGGTCTAGCCATAGCACCGCCAGATCCGTAGGCGATATCTAAAAATCGTATCCAATTATATTCTCCACCTACCCAAGTACCAACGACTAACTCAGGCGAAATGCCCATAAACCAGCCGTCTACAAAATTATTGGTTGTTCCGGTTTTTCCACCCCATTGAGTATCACTCAATTTGTGGGTGTGACTGCTAGATGCGTGCTGGAGTAGATGTACAACCACTTCATTAAATTTTTCTCCAAGTACTCGGCGTTGTTGAGGGACGGAAGAATAGATGACTTTTCCATCCTTGTCTTCTATCTTTTTGATAAAAGTTGGTTTGTTGTAGAAGCCATAGTTGGCAAAGGCACTGTAGGCTGCCGTCATTTCCAATACATTGACTTGTGCAGCTCCTAGGACTATGGCAGGAGCAGGAGGTATTTTTGACTTTGAAATACCTAAGTTTTCCACAAGATTTCTTATCGGCTCTACACTACCCATTTCTTTCAGTAGCCCTACAGAAATAGAGTTTTTAGACGCTTTGAGACCATCCTTTAATGTCCAAGGCTCCTGAGTGAATTTGCTGTCGTGGTTATCAGGTGACCAGGTTTCCTTTAGTCCGAAATGTGGATCACCTGCAGGGATTTCGTGTTTGACATCCATGACACGGCTGCAGGGTGACTTACCATCAAGGATAGCTGATGCATATAAGAATGGCTTGAAAGTAGACCCTACTTGACGATCAGCTTGTACATGATCATATTTAAAATACTTATTGCCTATCCCGCCTACCCAGGTCTTAATATATCCATTAGATGGATCTATTGCTACTGAGCCAAGTTGCATCAACTTCTGATGGTATTTGATTGAATCTAGGGGTGACATGACCACAGATTTTTCCCCTTGCTTATTGAAGGCAAAGACATTCATCTTCGTTTTGAAAGAGAATTCCTTTTTGGCTCTTTCGTCTAATTTTTTCCTTGTCGAAACAAATTCCTTCCACATCTCATCAGACATCAACCGGCGATAGACATCTCTTTGGCTTTTTTTGATATCTCCTTTCTTAAGTAATTTATTGAGATAACCAGCTTGCTTGGATTCGCTGAGCATTCTTCTGACATCGGCATCCCACATTCTGGACTCTGGATACTTGTCTAATATCTTCTGTGTAATGCCTGAGAGCATTTTGTTTTTCAAATTCTGATAGCGATCCGATTGTCTGACTGCCGAATTGAGAAAGTCTTTGCGCTGTTTTTCTTGTGCAGGAGTGGCATCATAAGACCAAGGGTCTTTGTTTCTCCATGTCTCGTCAAATCGTTTTTGTATAAGTGTCATATGCTCAAACATGGCTGCCTCAGCATGTCTTTGCATGTCCATATCTATCGTGGTGTATATGCGCAGTCCATCCTCATCTACATTGTAAGCCGTGCCATCAGATTTTTTTAGATCTTTTTCTTTGATGATTTTTTTGACATTTTGCTTGAGTGTTTCTCTAAAGTAGGGTGCCAAGCCTTCATAATGTACAGACCTATTAAAATTGGACATGTTGATGGGTTTCAGCTTAAGCGCATCATATTCCTCTTCGGTGATGACGTTATTTCTGACCATCTGTTTCATCACTACATTGCGACGTCTGGTGGCATTCTCGGGAAAACGCTTGGGGTTGTAGGTATAAGGATTCTTAAGCATGCCGATAAGAATTGCCGCTTCATCCAAAGTCAGTTGTCTTTGGTCTTTGCCAAAATAGGTTTTGGCGGCGGCACTAATACCATGGGCACTGTAGGTGAATTCAAACTTATTGAGATACATGGCGATGATCTCTTCTTTGGTATACCGCTTTTCAAATTGTATGGCGATGACCCATTCTTTGAGTTTTTGCCAGACTCTCTTGACGAAGGATCGTGATCTCTTGGTAAAAAACTGCTTGGCCAATTGTTGCGTGATTGTACTAGCCCCTCCTTTCGTTCCCATAAATAGGATAGCCCTTGTCAGACTTCTTGCATCTACGCCAGTATGCCTATAATACCTTTCATCTTCAGTGGCTACCAGTGCTTTGATCAGATAAGCGTTGAGTTCCTCATGAGAAACGCCTTCTCTGTTCTTGGAGAAAAACTTTCCCATCTCTTTATTATCATCACTGAGAATTAGAGTTGCGTATTCGTAATTAGGATTTTCTAACTCTTCGGTATCTGGCATCTTAGTATAAGATATCAGCGTAAAGATGGCAGCTGCTATTAGCAGGCCTAAAATCAGGAGTGTCCACATCCAAAAAATGGTTTTGCCTAGAATGCGCTCTAGCTTTTCTTCTGGATCAGTGGCGTCATCTGTGGCCGCCTTATTAGTTTTCTTCTGAGTGGACATGCGTAATGGGTGTCTTTATGTGAGACAAAGTTATAATATATAATAACGCCTTGTAAGAGAGAAATATTAGGTGTCAAGCCCTGAAGATTAAGCGTAAGTAGTTGTCTAGAAAGCGACCGAAGCAGAGTGCTACAGAGTTAGAAGGAACGATTATATTTATACCATGTCCTTTGTCAAGAAAGTCCATATAGAGACGGATAAGTCACATCCTTATCCTTACGATGTGCCCGCGATTAGGTTCGCTAAGGACCTTGACTTTTCTTCACCTATTACTTTTGTGATTGGTGATAATGGAGCCGGCAAGTCTACTTTACTAGAGACCTTAGCATATAGAATGCAATTACCGCATATGGATGGCGCAGATTATACCAAGAAGGCATTTAATGCTGCCAAAAGGTTAGCGCCTTATCTAGATATCGAGTTTGCTATACATCGGACTGTGGGGTTTTTCTTTAGAGCTGAGGATTTTGGGGATCTCATGAATAGTACAGACAGGAGTAATACAAGTCTCTTTCAGTATTTTAAGAGCCTCGAAGGGGATATTCCTGATAGGGTCATCCAAGAAATGTCCGATAGTGCGAATACTCAAAAGTACCACATGAGGAAAAACTTTGGCCAGGAATTGGATACCTTTTCTCACGGTGAGGCTTATCTGCATATCATGCAAGAAAAATTAAAGCAACCGGGCATCTATATTCTGGATGAGCCCGAGGCAGCCTTATCTCCATCTAAGCAATTATCCTTGATCTATCAGATTCGTAGTCACTTGGATGTACATATGTCGCAATTTATTATTGCAACCCATTCGCCGATGCTGATGGCTACACCAGGCGCTATTATATATGAGGTGAATGAAGATGGGATGGAAATAACACCTTTAGATGACACAGAGCACTATAGTATCACCAAATCTTTTCTGAATAATCCAGAGGCGTACCTTAGGCACTTGTGAATTCAACTTTTTCATGTCGACCTTGTGGAGACATCTCTTAAGTCTGAACTGTATACTTTCTAACTTAATAGTTCTCTCCGCTG
>CAZPUF010000264.1:0-3558 GCA_964589705.1 uncultured Saprospiraceae bacterium
TCGAACTACTCGACGAAACCGTAGGGGCCACAGGGGTACTGGACGTAGACGATGTCGTCGAAGACGAACTACTGCTAGACGAAACCGTCGGCGCAACCGGAATGCTCGTAGTACTGCTGCTACTACTCGAAGATGAACTGCTGCTCGACGAAGACGGCGCCACCGTCGTGGTGGTCGTAGACGAACTCGAACTACTCGACGAAACCGTAGGGGCCACAGGGGTACTGGACGTAGACGATGTCGTCGAAGAGGAGCTACTACTACTCGACGAAGACGGCGTAACGGGTGTGGACGAGCTCGAAGACGAAGACGCAGGTGGAACCGTGGTGCTCGTCGTCGTGCTCGTGGTGCTCGTCGTCGTTGTGGAGGACTCGGGCGGGTTCTCCTCGACAATGCCAAGAACTTGCGTGTCGAGGTCGGCGGATCCGGAGTCGCCGCCGTCCCCGTCTTCCTCTCCTGACTGACCAGGATCGGGATCTACATCGACCCAGCTCTCAAGCGTCACCACTTCGTCGCCAGCCAGCGTGCTGAACCGTTGGTTGTCTAGTTCGTCGAACCAGATTTGTTCGTTGGCAGCAAAGACTCGCACCTCTGCCGACGGCTCATGAGATGTCTGAGTGGCGATGGGGTCAGCCTCACCGCACTGCTCCAAGACGGTTGCTGTAGCGGCGGCGTAAACCCATGCGCAGCCTCCAATGATGACCGGTGGCGACACATCGCCTCCGGCTGGCAATTCGAACGAGATTGTCTCATCGCTCGAATTGGGGTCGATGCGTACCAGTTGGCTGTCATCAGAAACGTAGGCGAACGAGGTTTGCGCGCTGCTCGGCTGGGGAAGGGTTAGGTCGGGAGATCCCGGGATGTCGATCTGTCTCGCAGACCCTCCCGAGTCCACGAAAACCAGCACGCTCTCATCGTGGTCGTAGAGGACGGTTTCGTCGCCAGAAATCGTCAGCTGCTGTGCCGCGGCCGGCACGTTGGTCGACGAGCCGACCTCGTTCCCGTCGGCGTCGAATCTCTGCAGCGATCGGCTTTCCGGATCGAACACATGCACCGAGCCATCGATAGCCATGCCGGCCACGGTGGCGGCAGACCCGGCGAAGGCAGGTAGCGATGGGTCAAACCCGAGAATCCCGTCCACGGCGAACTCCAACATCCAGAGTTCGCCGGCTTCCGGGTGATGAACCATGATCGCGCTGTCGGCGACGTCGACCTCAGCGTCCATCGGTATGGACAATGCAGGCCCAGCCGCAGACGTCGCTGAATCGATCGGCGTGAGAGTGCCCTGGGTGCGATTGTGAACGACAAGCGCTCCGGAAGACTGCAGAACCACAAAGTCATCACCGGTCGATGCCACCGACATCCGCGTCTCCGCCTCACGCACTGCACCGTTTATGCGTCCCGTAGCAGCATCTGACCTGCTGACAAGCCAAGCCGAGCCCGTGTTGAGATCGAGATCGACGGCAGCGGATCCCGACGCTCGTGCCGCCACAAAGACGAACAATGTCGCAGCGACAATGAGCGCGACACTCAGCGCCGTAGACGATCGTTTTGACTTCAGCAGAGCTGTCATGTTCGCACCCCCCGACGCAGCGACCGAATGCTAATCGAGTGCGCTGCTCGCTGGGTCGCAGTCTTCGGGTCTAGCAGTTGAGCGGTGAGATCGTCGCTACACGCCCATGCTTCGCGCACTGCATCCTCGTCAGGCTCAATCGGGCTAAATCCGGCGGCTTCAACAAGCACCAAGAGGCGCTCCGATGATGCATCGACCGTTGGGACTCGGAGGTCGATCATCGCTTGTCGAGCGGTTTCTCCCGGTTGCAGTAGGACTCCGTCGTCGACTCGGCAATCGATCACTTCTTGGTAGGCGCCCAAAATACGAGCCGGCGCAGAGGCTGCGGTTTGTCTCCGTCGGCGGCGACGAGCCTTGATCGCTCGAATACCGAGCGCCGCCAGCAGAAGGAGAAGGGTGAGAACCAGGAAGACGGAAAGGAGAATGAACAAGAGAGACACAGAAGAGCTGGTTTGTGGACTGGTCTCGCTGTCGGGCAGCACCTCGCTTGGCGGCAATGGTGCGGCGAGGCCAAAGTCTTCCGGTGAGACCGCTGAGATCGCAGCGTCAGATGCACCGTCGTCGTTGTCCAGATCGTCTCGACCTGCTGCGTTGGGGTCGTCCTGGCCAGCTGCATCTGAGCCGTCGGCGTCTCCGAGATCCCTTGCTGTGGCGCCGACGTCGATCTCTGTAGACGGCGTGGCGTCGACGGCAACCCAGCCAAATTCTTCGAACGGCACTTCGACCCAGGCCTCTGCATCGTCGGCGCTTACCTCGATCGTGTCGCCAGCGGAGAGTTGTTGTTCTCGTTGTTCATCGAGAACAAAGCCGACGGCGACACGAGCCGGGACTCCGGCAGCCCGAAGCGTGACGGTCATCAAACTTGCGTACTGTTCGTCGAATCCGACGACTGTCTCCGCTTCGGCCAGATTGGCGAGGCGCGCAACCGAGTGCCCTGGAGCAACTTCGCTACTGAAGAAGCCCTCCTGCAGAGTGGCTTGAAGTGCATCCACAATCTCGACCGGGCCAGCATCGGCAGGTAATCGATTGGCGAACTCCTCCAGCTGCGGTGGCAAGGCAGGAAGCTGTAGCTGTTGGGTGGAGGTGAGGGCCGTGGCATCGGGCGCGTTGCGAACTTCATCGAACGTGGCGTTCCGAGAGCGAGTGGATAGCTCGTAGCTCAAACCCGGTGTCGTTTCGGTTGGGATGATCACGTTGCCAGTGGACCGGTCAACCCGGAGTAGATCGTCGAGGTCTTGCCCTTGCTCGGCAGCGTTGCCGAGCAGCTCGAGCGACGAGGGTGCTCCCGAGCTCGGTAGCCAGTTCTGTTCGAGGTCGACTATCTCGAAAGTGTTGGTCGTCGTCGTTGAGCTGCGGAAGCGGAGATCACTTCGCACGGTCTCTCCGACTCTGACGAAGTTGTCGTCGTCGTCGGACACGTTCCAGATGGTTCCGTCGTATTCATCGAGCACGGCCAAGCGAATCCGTTCGATGGAGTCTCCCGATACCCGTATGAGCGGTGCCGTTGGGTCGTCGGCTTCTTCGAAGGCTTTGAAGTCGGCGAGTGGGCTCGGCCAGCTTGCAAAATCAATGGGAGCGAGCACCTGGTCTCGAAGCGTGAATCGATCCGGTGCCGTGGAAAGGGCCGGTGCAATAAGTGCCGTGACAAGAGCTGCGACGACCAAAACGCCACCCGCCGATATGACCCTCATCCAGCGATCTCCCACCAGGAGACCCCACGAGGTAGAGCGTGATGCAACGAACACGAAGAAAAGTGCCACCAGTGCGAGCCCGACAGGCCCCTCAATGCCGCCAGGACGTTCGCTGAACAGTGCCATCGATGCGAGGGCGGCGAGCGGTCCGGTCAGTGGGCTGACAGTCGACTGAGTCCGCAGCGCGACTTGTGCGGCGATGGAGGTTCCTAGCCACGTGATGGCGTAGGGCATGACCAAGTGCAGGGGGGTCGAATCGAGGGGCGCCTCAAGCGTGAGCGAAGGTCTCCAAAC
>CAZPUF010000265.1:0-3555 GCA_964589705.1 uncultured Saprospiraceae bacterium
GTATGAGGTATAATATGTTTATGTAGACAATCAGGATATAAAAAGAGATATCCATTAGCTTATCAATCAAGATAAACCAAATAGGGTACTCTGTTTTATCTATTAGCACCATAAAAAAGTAGAACATAACCCAAAAGCTAAAGTGAAAAAATCCCTTGCTTTTGAGGAGGTCCTCCCTGAAATCCTTATAGTCTACCCAGTTCACGGTAGAAAGTTGTTACAATTTTTCGAATGAGAATACATGTTTAGACAAAATAGGCCAAAAATCCGACTTCTAACAAATAAGTATAAAGGCTCAATTCAAAACAGATTTTCTCGGAACTTAATCATAAGTTCGCGGTTTATTATCGGAGGAATATTCATCTAAAGTGATTTAATGGGATACAAGAAGACAGAATCTTATGACGAATCCATCACCAAAAACCTAAAAGAAAACTTTACTCAAATCCTTACTGGAGTCGGTGAGGATGTATCAAGAGAAGGTATCGTCAAAACTCCAGAAAGAGCAGCTAAAGCAATCCAGTTCCTTACTCAGGGTTACGATATGGACCCTAATAAGATATTGACGGCTGCTATGTTCAAGGAAGACTACAATAATATGGTCTTAGTAAAGGACATAGAGCTATACTCATTATGTGAACATCATATGCTGCCTTTTTTTGGCAAAGTCCATGTTGCATACATACCCAATGGATACATAGTAGGTCTGAGCAAAATCCCACGTGTAGTAGATGTTTTTGCTAGGCGACTACAAGTACAAGAGCGATTAACCAATGAGATCATGCACGCTATCCAAGATGCACTAGATGCACAAGGAGTAGCTGTGGTCATTGAAGCATCTCATATGTGTATGATGATGAGAGGAGTAGAAAAGCAAAACTCAATGACAACAACTTCAGCATTTACAGGTGTATTTAAACAAGCAGAAACTAGAAACGAATTTCTAAGGTTGATCAGCTAATAAGACGTCAAGCCATCTTACCTTTAACGTCTTGAAAAAATAAAAGAAAATATGGCAGTATTCCTATTTCCGGGACAAGGATCACAGAAGGAAGGCATGGGTAAAGAATTACATGATAGTTCTATAGAAGCTAAGTCCTTATTTGAACAAGCAGATTCAATATTGGGCTTTTCACTATCTGACATCATGTTCAATGGCAGCAATGAAGATTTACTCAAAACCAGAGTGACTCAACCTGCGGTCTGCCTAAATGCATACATAAGATTCAAGATGACCAACGATATCGCCCCTAGTGCTGTTGCAGGTCATAGTCTAGGTGAACTGACAGCTTTGATGGCCAATGGATGTCTAACTTTCGAAGATGGGCTTAAATTGGTATCCCTTAGAGCAGAGGCCATGCAAAAAGCTTGTGATGAGACTAAAGGTACTATGGCTGCTATATTAGGGTTAGAAGATGATATGATAGCTGATATTTGCGCCAATACTAATGAAACCGTGGTGGCAGCAAATTTTAATTGTCCAGGTCAAGTTGTTATCTCAGGTACTCACAATGGCGTCAATATCGCGATGGAAAAAGCAAAAGAGCATGGTGCCAGGAGAGTCATTCTATTACCTGTCAATGGCGCATTCCATTCACCGCTAATGCAATCAGCTCAAACCGCTTTATCAGAGGCTATTGAACAAACCACCTTTAGTACGCCTAAAGTACCAGTCTATCAAAATGTTAGTGCAATAGCAGAATCAGATCCAAGTCGGATAAAGAGTAACCTTATAAAACAACTTACAAATAGTGTAAAATGGACTCATACGATGAAGCAAATGATTGCTGATGGTGAGACTGAATTTGTAGAATTTGGAGCGAAGGTCCTTAGTGGCTTTATAAGAAAAGTGGATAGATCTCTTACTGTAAATCAATTGTAACGAGAGATGACTAAGGTAAAATCAGGTGATATTCTTATCGCACAACCATTCATGGAAGACGATAACTTTAAAAGAACAGTTATTGGAATGGCCGATCACGGTAATGAAGGTAGTGTTGGCTTCATCCAAAACAAGCCTATTAAAGTTACCTTGAAGGAGCTAATCCCTACCATCAAAGCTGAGGGTGATTTTAAGGTATTATTTGGAGGTCCAGTAGCTACAGATACTATCCATTATGTCCATAATGTTGGAGACATATTAGATGATAGTATAAAAGTAAAAAATGGCATCTTTTGGGGTGGCAATTTTGAGAAGCTGATATTCCTTATAAATAGTGGATTGATAACTGATAAAAATATTCGATTCTACATAGGATACAGTGGATGGTCAGAAGGCCAACTGGAATCTGAACTAGAGGGTGGGAGTTGGATCGTATCTGAATGGTATGCTAATTATACCTTTCAAACTAAGATTGATGAATTGTGGGAAAAAACTTTAGGCCATAAAGGAGACAATTTCAGTATCATTGCTAAGATCCCCAATTCGCCTAATAATAATTAACCGTGTATTCATTTTCAAATATCACCCATTACTTTGGCGATTTCCAGATTTTCAACAAAGTCTCTTTTGTTATAAGTCCTGGTGATAAAGTAGCACTGGTAGGTAAGAATGGTGCAGGCAAGACTACACTATTTAAAATCATAACCAAGGAAATGTCATCTGACGAAGGAGACATTGCGATACCTAAGGATACCAAGATTGGCTATCTATCTCAGCACCTTGATTTCGATGAAGACAAAACAATTCAAGATGCTTGTCTGGAATGCTTTAAAGAGTACTTTGATTTAGAAAAAGAGATATCAGCAATCAACGATGCCCTGCAAACGCAACAAGAAGAATCTAAAGTCAATATGTTATTAGAGGATCTGGACAGATTGTCTATGAAACAGTCTGCATTGAATGTCAATAATCCATACGCAGACACAGCTAAAATTCTCAAAGGATTTGGATTTAAAGAATCACAACTACAGGAGAAGATTTCTACGCTTTCTGGTGGATGGAAGATGAGAGTGCAGATGTCAAAACTCTTACTCCAAAAACCAGATTTGCTCCTATTAGATGAGCCTGATAATCACTTGGACATAGAGGCATTGATATGGTTTGAGAAATATCTAAAAAATTATTCTGGTGCAATCTTATTCATATCGCACGATATAGATTTCATGTCCAATGTAGCTACAAGAATTCTAGAACTAGCTAACAAAGAAGTATTTGACTTCAAGGGTAGTTACAAAAGATTTTTGGATGGCAAAGCACTAAGAAAAGAAAAGGAACTGCAGGCTTATACAAATCAACAGAAAGTCATCAAAGAAAAAGAGCGGACCATTACAAGATTTATGGCCAAGGCTACCAAGACAAAGATGGCCCAATCCATGAAGAAGCAATTAGACAAGTTGGAGAGATTGGAGTTGAGCGAAGATGATATCACCAACATTCAAATCACTTTTCCTGTAGTACACAAGCCTGGCAAAATTGTAGCGACTGTAGATAATGCTATCAAATCCTATGGAGAATTATTAGTATTAGATCGAGTTTCTCTAGAAATAGAAAGAGGCCAGAAGGTAGCTTTTGTAGGTCAGAATGGACAAGGGAAGTCTACCTTAGTGAAGATG
>CAZPUF010000266.1:0-3529 GCA_964589705.1 uncultured Saprospiraceae bacterium
GACGCAGCCCTCAGAGAGCTCGAGGAAGAGCTAGGCATTAGAAGACATGACATAGAATTGTTAGGCCCTCTGACATCTATATATGTATATGTGAGTGACTTCTTTGTACAACCTTACTTGGCTATTATGGACCATGCACCTGTATTTGTACCAGAGCCAGAAGAAGTCGCCTACCCTATCTCCTTCCCACTGAAAACCCTTATCAGTGGAGAGAATAAGGGTATAAAAGACATACATGTCAGGAATATCGTCCTGCCCAAGGTGCCCTATTATGACCTCTATGGGGATACTTTGTGGGGAGCCACAGCTATGATGACCAGCGAAATCACGACCCTTCTCTCAGATATATTCAACGACTAATCGAAAAAGGACTACGGATAATCAGTTGTCCCTTCATCTACTCTCATTCCATCTCATATTCGTATTGTCATTACGATCCAACGGGATCAAATTATTAATCAGAGGGAAGAACCTCTAGGGATCTCCCTCTCTCAAAACCTAATATTATGAGATACATAATTGCATTACTGACCTTAGCGCTATTCTCCAACCTGATGATGGGCAACAATTGTCCAGATGGAGAGTGTAGCAGCCCATCTACTTTCCATGTCTATGCACCGTCTGGACTCAAACTGAGAGTAGAGCCAACGACACAATCAGAAGTACTCACAATTGTACCATATGGAGATAAGGTAACACTGATCACCATGACAGACACTGCCCAACAAATAGAGTGGATGAATGGTCACTGGGCAAAAGTGAACTATGATGGCATTGAAGGGTACCTTTTTGGTGGCTTTATTTCAGACTTGCCTGTACCGACCTATGATTTCGAACTGACACAGGATGATCTAGATGTTACTTATCCCTTAATATCATGGGCAGAACACAATTTTGACGAAGTAAAAAGACAGGACACCTTGGTCACAGAGGGATTATATAGAATCACACAGCACATGGAACAGGGGATGACATTGACCAGACGAGATACAAAGTATGACTTTACAGTAATTCTAGAAATGCCTGATACCGAGTTGGAGGAAGCCTATAATTTGGTCAAGTCTCTATTACTCACAAAGCCAGAGAGAGTATCATTTGAAAGAGAGTCTGTATTTATTCCTGATAATGAAGGAGAGATATATAGAATCAAGGTAAATGTTAACGACCCTATACAAATTAGAAAGATGGAAGATGGAAGTGTTAAGATTTTGGTGACCTCTTTTCACCACGGTTGCGATGTATTCTAGTCATTCTGTTGACGTTAACCTGATTTTTTGCCAAAGAGCATCCTGAGAAATGATATTTCAGGGTGCTTTTTCCTTTTAATAGTTGATCCATTATTAAGCAAATCTGGAGAAATTGGAATGTTTGCCACCAGAATGACAATCATCTGACTTATTGGCTTGTAGATAGTTAAACTAAAGTACTAAGGGTAAACCATTTGTCATTACGAGAAATAAAAAGGAAGATCTAGACTTCTGGTACGTAACTTGGAAGACTAGGGTGAGTCAAAATAGTGTGTGTTTGTGACTCTTCTTTATCAAAACTAAGAACTACGTAAAAAATGGGATATACCCTCAAACCTTTCCTAATGCTAGTATGCATTGTCCTACTCGCATTCTCAACTTCTGCATACGGGTTAGATAGCAGCGAATCGCATAGTCCAGAAATGGAAATGTGTAACCAAAAACCAATATTAAATTGTCCGCCATTTGTTTGGATAAAGCCCTCTGAGAGTGCTCACCCCAATAGAACTGGTTTTCCTGTTGTTTCACCAGGAGGAGCCAATTGTGGTCAACCGATTGTCTCTTTTGAAGACGAAATTGAAATTATAAATAACTGTAACAGAATCTATACAAGGATTTGGACGGCAGTAGACCCTGATAATCCCTCATTGATGGATACCTGCCATCAGACGATCAAGCAAATAGATGAGGAAGATCCAGTATTTACAGCTTTTCCATCAGATCGAGTTATCTATACTGATAATATGACTCCTGGGACAATCAACTGTTCTACGGTGGTGAGATGGAGCACGCCAAGAGTATTTGATAACCATTTGGTAGTTTCCTTAGATTTTGTGGTGGAGAGAAATGGTGTCGAGGTAGATTTGGACAGGGGAGATTTTTTCCCAGAAGGTCTGTATACGATTACATATACCGCATTTGATTTTTGTGGCAACTTCTCGACGGTGTCATTTACAATAGACATATTATGTGCAGACTGCCATATATCTTGTCCTGATGATGTCTGTGTAGACATCGGCAGTGACCTAAGCCCACAAGCTTTAGGTGTAGCGTCAGCTTTCTCTGGAAATATGAATTGCGGGATGTTGAGTCCTTCTTTTACTGACAGAGAAATATTAGGGCAGTGCCAAGGTCAAATGACCATAGAAAGATTATGGACTGGCCAATTTGCCAATATGCCACAAGAAACATTCTCTTGTACACAGAGAATTGAGGTAAAAGACATGTCAGCAGTACAGCTATTTAATTGTCCAGCAGATATTAATGTTGCCAATAACTTTGTACCTGTGCATTGGGCTGACCCAATAGCTGTTTCCAGCAATAATGCGAATGTGATCACCTTGACAAGTAACATCACTCCAGGAGGATTATTTCCTGTTGGCATAACAACCATTATATATACTGCAAGAGATGCTTGTCAGAATGAAGCAACCTGTACGTTTAAAATATCTGTATTGGATGATGCCAACTTCGATGATTGTCCTAACGATATAGAGGTCACTTGCGGACCTGATGGCGTTGCGACAGTTGACTGGGAGGTACCTGCGTATACTGGGACTTGTACTGAGTGCAGAAGAGGAGAATCTATTAATGGATTTATCTTTATGGGCACGTTCCAAGGCTCTAACTATTACTGTAGTACTGGCTTCTTTACTTATGAAGAGGCTGTAGTCAGAGCACAACGTTATAGAGGAAATTTGGCAACTATAGATAATGAGTTAGAGAATGCTTTTCTAGCCGCAAATATTATCTCTCCTACTGCGATGATAGGATATAATGACTTCGCTTCTGAAGGAGATTTTGTATGGCAAGATGGATCTAATTCCACATTTACTAATTGGTTTTTTAATCAACCAAATAATACAAATAATCAGGATGTTGTCGAATTGATTAAGTCAAATGGATTATGGAACGATGTAGAGAATGACACAAAGTTGGAGTTTGTCATGGAAATACCTTGTGAAAATGTAATCCAGATATCAGGACCTCAGCCAGGTGATCAGCTTCCTCCAGGAACATATACTGTACAGTACGAAATATCAGACGGATGTGGCTTCCAGCAATTCTGCATCTTTGACATTATCGTCAGAGAAGGCATCACACTATTCTGTCAGGACGATATATTTGTCAGAGTAGATACTGATGTACAAGAAGTCGCAGTAGACTGGAATCTACCAGATGTATCTACTTGTTGCTCGGCATGTGTTAATCCATCTGACTGTGTCAGCTTAGTCCAGACGGAAGGACCACCACCAGGCTCTAATTTCTTCAGACAATCCAAG
>CAZPUF010000267.1:0-3516 GCA_964589705.1 uncultured Saprospiraceae bacterium
TGACAGCGAGTGGAAGATATACGAATGTTGTCAGTAATGGTACTGGTAATGATTGTGATGTAGAAGAAGTACTTAATTTAGAAGTATTGCCTGCGACGCCAGATGCTGAAGAGAGACAAACTTTGTGTTCAGAAGACCTGCCACTAGAGTGGAGAGGACAGACAATCACAGCAGCCGGCACATACACGAATCCAGTGACAGAAGCTAATGGTTGTTCTTATGAAGAAAGATTAACGGTATCTATTCAGACAGTAACACCAGATGTAGAATTGAGTGAGGTTGTTTGTGATAGCCAATTGCCATATGATTGGAGAGGACAAGTGATTACACAAGGTGGTATATACACAAACGCATTGTCAGATGCTAACGGATGTGGCTATGCTGAAATCCTGACGTTAGAAGTTAGACAGACATCACAGGATGAAATTACGAATGAATTTATCTGTAGTTCTGATTTACCATACATATGGAATGGACAGACAATTATTCAGTCAGGTGAGTATACTAATGAAGTCATTGAAGGAGATGGATGCAGTTATAATCAAGTATTGATATTAAGTGTAAATGAGTTAGAGATAAATGGCATTATTACAGACCCAAGCTGTAATCCATCAAATGGAATAGGAAATGGAAGCATCATTGTAAATGTAATAGGTGGACAAGCACCATTCATTTATCAATGGTCAACTTCAAATGGTTCTGGAGTAGAAGACAATTCAAAAGACCAAATGGGCTTGACTGGTGGTACTTACGTATTACGTGTTACAGATATCAATGGATGTGTTGAAGAGGAAACATTTATGTTAGTTCATCCAAATATTATCTCTCTTCTAGCTAATACAACTCAACCAACTTGTGCAGAGACTAAAGATGGAGCAATTTCCATCACGGCTACTGGAGGATCAGGTAGTGGATATAGTTATGTTTGGTCATCTAATAACAGTACAGGATTGAATGTAAATGCAGAAGATCAAGTTGGGCTGTCAGGTGGTACTTATAACGTAACTGTTACTGATGGAAGCGGATGCTCTCTTACAGACCAATATGTTTTGACACAGCCTGTAGCTTTAGAGTCAGTAGAATCTTCAGAAGTAGTTTGCGAAGCAGACTTACCATACATATGGAATGAAATGATGCTTATAGAGTCAGGAACTTATACTACTGAAGTCGCAACAGATTCTGGTTGTAATAGAGAAGAGATATTTAATTTGACTGTGCTTTCTGATTTGCCAGGAGAACCAGAAGTAATAACAATATGTCCAGAAGAATTACCGTATACACATTTGGGTCAGGTGTTTGATGCGCCAGGCATACATGCGATGGAAGTAATGGGAAGTTCAGGATGTATGACAACCTTGATGTTAGATTTAAGATTATTTGAGGAGAAGACGGATGTTACTAGCCAACTGAGTTTATGTAATGACGAGCTACCATATATCTGGAATGGAATAGAGATTAATGAAGGAGGAATATTTTCAACAGAAGAAGTAGATGAGAATGGATGTATCTATGAGGAGCAGTTAGAAGTGGAACTGGTATCCAGCTCGGCAATTGTACTTCATGAAGAATCTGTGTGTCCAGGTAGCTCTTTCTTATGGGATGTCACTGGATTAGAATATAACGCAGAAGGTGAATATCCTGCAGGAGATGCTCAAGGATGTGAAGCATCAGATGTGCTTCGTCTCTCTTACTTCCCACGTACGCAAGATGTTCTTAATAGTCCAGTAATTTGTGAAGGAGATGTGTACGAATATGAAGGTGAGATATACGATGAGACGGGTGTATACACACTTGAGAAAATAGATGAGAATAATTGTACATACAGATTGATCATCGAGCTGACAGTTCTTTCAATGGAATCAGGTGTTGAGAATAATATTATTATCTGCCCTGGAGATAGTTATACTTGGGATGTCAATGGACAAACCTATGACGCTGCTGGCCAGTACAATTCAGGTGCAATTGGTGATTGTTCAGAAGATCATGTATTGAATCTAGAATTCCATGAAGGCACTGAGGATGTGATGATGGAAGATGAAATTTGTGCAGGGGAAGAAGTTTTCGTAGCAGGACAATTCTTTAGAACCACAGGTACACATACTGTAGAGTTGAAGGATGCAAATGGATGCTCTTTTGAAGTGATCCTTGACTTAGTTGTCAATGCTTGTAACCAATCCAGTATTGGTAGTAGAGTTTGGGAAGATATAGACGCTGACGGTATCCAAGATCAAGATGAATTTGGAATCGAAAATGTCATTGTAGATTTATATTCTAGAAATGGAGATTTGATAGCAACGACTACAACCGATAGTAATGGAAACTATTTCTTTGGAGATTTAGATGTTGGTGAATATTATCTTGAATTTACACTATCTGATTCTTTTAACGATTATATACCTACACTATCCAAAATAGGGAATGATGATACTGTTGATAGTGACATAGATGATTGGAGCATTTCTGAGACGTCCAATAAGGATAACAATCCATGGACTTCACTAATTATATCACTTTCGGATAATGAGGCAGTGATGAATATGGATGCAGGTTTTTATCAAGCAAATAAAATTGGTAACCAAGTTTGGTTTGATAATAGTGAAACTGGTATTCTCGATGGATTTGATATTAATGATACCCCTGCAGAAAATATAATTGTTAGATTATTCACAGCACAAGATTCACTAATCAATGCTACAGAGACTGATGAGTTTGGTAACTATCTATTTACAAAACTTCCTGCTGGTGATTACTATGTAGAATTTACTGCACCAGATGGCTACGCGTTTGTAGAGCCTAAGTTACATGATGATGAGACAATTGATAGTGATGCTTATGCTGACTTATTCGATAATGCCAAAGGAGTTTCAGAGCAAGTAACAGTATTTGTGGGTGAAAATAATCTTCAAATAGATGCTGGACTAAGAGCGATGAATATCCTAGGCCTGCAGTTATTGGATTTCAGTGTGAAGTATAATGAAGAAGATAATGCATCATTTCTTTTTTGGAGTTCTAACAATGAGGTTAATACAGATGTCTTTGAAATTGAGCGGAGTCACGAAGCCGCAGAAGAGTTTACTAAAATTGGTGAAGTCAAAGCTGCTGGTAATTCATCAGTACAGATCGAATACGATTTTGTAGATGAAGACTTAAAGTCAGGTACTTATTACTATAGATTGAAAATGATTGATTTGGACGGAACCTATACTTATTCTCCTGTAAGAAGTGTACAGGTGGTAGAGAAATATATCAAGAGTGGTATCTCTGCTATTTATCCTAACCCAACGACAGGGAGAGTTAATGTTGAGATCCAAAAATCAGATAAAGATGACATAGTTACAGGCGGTATATATGATGTACTTGGTGAAGAACTCATAGTAATATCACATGACGACAATGTGAGAAATTCCAAGTTAGTTGTCGATTTGACTAACTTGGCAGAAGGAGATTATATTGTCAGAATTCAAATTGGAACAGAAGTCTTTGTTAAAAAAATAGTGCTTACTAAGGCAGACTAGG
>CAZPUF010000268.1:0-3485 GCA_964589705.1 uncultured Saprospiraceae bacterium
CCGCAACTATCATTATAGCTAATGCACCATATATACCATTTGTCATACCTACAGCTGTCAAAATGGAATCAAAAGAGAAAACTATATTAATCAGGGTAATCGTCACTATCGCAGAAGTGAGAGAGACTTTCTTACCGCCTTTCTTTCCATCTGAATGATCATCGCCCTCTAGTTTGTGATGAATCTCAGTGACACTTTTATATAAGAGAAATAGCCCACCTACTATTAGAATTATACTTTGGCCAGAAAAACCGGCCTGAATAAATTTATTATCAAATTCAATCCATGGTTTCTCCATTCCTATCAGTATAGTAATACCAAATAAGAGCACGATACGAATAACCATCGCTAATATGAGACCGATATTAGTCGCTTTCTTCTGATCTTTCTCGTCTAATTTACCTGCCGCTATGGCGATAAAGATGATATTATCGACCCCTAATACAATCTCCAAAAATGTCAGGGTCAAAAAACTCATCCAAACCTGAGAACTGGCCAGGTCTGGCATATCAAATAAAAACATCATGAGGATTCAATTATGATTATACCGCTAAGATAGGAAAATCAATAAGAGTCTGGTGCTAAGGCAGAGGTATAAGCCTGAGTGTAAGAGAAGTATAAATTATAAAAGATAAGCAACTGTGAATAAAAAAATGCCCCTGCTAAACATAATTAGCATGGGGCAAAAAAACCACATCGATCAACTAAGGCTAATAATGTTCCGGATTAATATCTTGTGGGGCTTCCTAGCGCTAAAATGGATAACGTTTTGCCTTTTAAGATCACCTAGAACTCTGGCCACTGTCTGCCTGGAAGTGTCAGTAATATTGGCTATCTCTTTGTGCGATAGTCCATGATTTATAAGGACTTCATCTAATCCAATTTTGATACCTTTTGTATCTGCCAACTGCTTAAGAAAGGCCAGTATCCTAGATTGAGCTTTCTTAATAACAAAATTGCTCATCCTTGTTTCTAGGTTTGACATTTTAGTGATAAACAATAGTGTCATCTCCTGACACAATTTTGGGTTCTTCTCTAACAAGTCTTTGAAAAAGGTAGTCGGTAAACTAAATAGCTCCAAATCAGTCAGCGCTTGTGCAAACTCTTTTCTTACTTGGTGCCCAGTGAGAAAGTTTTCTCCTAATAATTCTTTCTTATACACGATCTCTTTGAGCAATACTTTGCTTTCAGTTATCTGTCTTCCGCATTTAATATCTCCTTTGCATACAATATAAATGTCATCAACCTTATCACCTTCTTTATACACATACTTACCTTTTTTAATCTTGATGTGTCTGGCCTGTGTAGTGATCTGCTCTAATTGCTGATCCGAAAGGTTTTTAAAGAGAGGCACTTCTCTCAGAATCAAAAATTTTGAAGAATGTATCATATGTGTGTTTTTATTCTATTAGATGCACTTCAAACCAAATACCCCTACTGCATTTGCAGCTATAACTTACAATTGCTTTTGAGAGGCTTAATAAAATCCAATGTTTATTGACTTAGTGTCAATTTGGTATAAGTTATTTTAACTTATTATTAACATATTAATATTTTTAACATCTAAGTTCATTTACATCAATGAATACAGACTTAAGGCCATTTATACACTATTGATATCCTGAAATAACACGGTAGCTTAGCACAAATCCAACACTATCAAATCGATTTCTCTTATCAATCTTTGCAATATCGATTCTTGATCATTATCAAATCATCAGTATGAAAAATCTAGGTATTAAAAACCCTAAGTCAACTCTCGAATCACATTTGGTAGAAGATTACAAACATGCGTTTTGGAACCTTGAACCGTCTGAACTTATAAATGAAACCCTTGAAAAGAACCAAGGCACCTTAACCCATAATGGTGTATTAGTCATCAAGACTGGAAAATTCACAGGACGGTCTCCAAAAGACAGGTATATAGTCAAAGATGATACTACCGAGAATCACGTAGACTGGAATGATATTAATCAACCAATCAGCGCAGAAAGCTTCAACATACTCTTTGAGAAAATAACAAACTACTTTAAAGGAAAAGACATCTATATAAAAGATGCAGCTGCCTGCAATGCTAAGTCATACCGCTTACCGATTAGACTTATCGCAGAATATCCTTGG
The DNA here is from genome assembly GCA_964589705.1 of uncultured Saprospiraceae bacterium. Lineage (GTDB taxonomy): Bacteria > Bacteroidota > Bacteroidia > Chitinophagales > Saprospiraceae > RFSX01. The sequence continues at coordinate 2,122 of CAZPUF010000268.1, forward strand.
AGTGCGCAGTTTGTGCATAATATGTTTGTTCGCTTGAATGAGGAAGAAACTATAATTCATGAGCCAGAATGGGTGATATATTGTGCACCTGGTTGCTTGGCAGACCCTATTTCTGATGGAACCAGAGATTCAAATTTCTCTATTATCAATTTTGATAAAAAGATCATTATCATTGGTGGGACCGGATACACCGGAGAAATTAAGAAGGGCATTTTCTCTGTTTTGAACTTTAAATTGCCTCATGAAAAGAATGTCTTATCGATGCACTGTGCTTCTAATGTTGGAGCTGAGGGTGATGCTGCTGTCTTCTTTGGATTGAGCGGGACTGGTAAGACTACCCTTTCTGCCAACCCAACCAGAGCACTCATAGGAGACGATGAGCACGGATGGTCAGATGACGGATTATTTAATTTCGAAGGTGGATGCTACGCCAAATGTATTGGATTGACACCTACAAGTGAACCTTCAATCTTCCAAGCGATCAAACCAGGGGCAATCCTGGAAAACATCAAGTTTCATACAGGTAGCTGTAGACCTAATTTTGACGACACTTCGATTACGCAAAATACACGTGTTTCCTATCCTATCTTTCATATCAATAATTACCATAAGCAGGAAACAGCAGCTCACCCAGAAAATATATTTTTCTTGACTTGTGATGCCTTTGGTGTATTACCGCCAATATCTAAACTCTCTCCAGAGCAAGCGATGTACTATTTCCTATCTGGGTATACTGCTAAGATTGCAGGCACTGAAGAGGGTATTTCAGAACCACAAGCAACATTCTCAGCATGCTTTGGCGCACCCTTCCTACCACTAAATCCTATAGTATATGCTGAGTTGTTGGGAGAGAAAATCAAAAAACATAAGGCCAATATCTGGCTCATTAATACCGGGTGGACTGCTGGAAGCTACGGTATAGGTCATAGGATTCCGCTGAAGTACACTAGAGCGATAATTACAGCTGTCCTTAATGGTGAGATGAAGGAGGTTGAATATGAATCATTCGATGTTTTTAATCTTGAAATTCCAACCAGCTGCACCGGCGTACCTCAAGAGATACTCAATCCTCGAGGGACTTGGGATAACCCAAAAATGTATGATGAAACATCAAGAAAGCTAGCGACTCTCTTTATTGAAAATTTCACTCAATACGAAAATAATGTGGAATATAACATTAGAAGCATAAGTCCTAAGGTCTCAGAAAGCAACTTAATATAATCGCAGAATCATCATTGTAATTCGGAAAGGACAAACTCAGTAGAGGGGTCCTTTTTTATTGAAGTGTATTTGCTTTAATACCCAATCACACCGAACCATTCATTGTAAGAGGTTGGCCCTATCTCTGGACCAACCTCTTACTC
>CAZPUF010000269.1:0-3450 GCA_964589705.1 uncultured Saprospiraceae bacterium
TGGTATTTAATGATTATCACTTGGATACAGATAAGGCGATAGAATATCTGAAGACGATAGAAAAGATATAATTAATTATCTGCTGGCGATCTCTACTGCGGTATCCGATTCTGTATGTTGAGGGAGTGGCTTTTCTTTCTTAGTAAAAATAAAACTACCCTTTCCAGTCAGCTTGTATAACGGTATGCCATAAGCGACACTTATAAACCATCTAGATGCATTCGGTCTCCTGGTCCCTAACTCATATCCAGCACCAACTTGGAGATCCAGAATATTGAGGCCAGTATAAAGTGAAAAGTCATTTAGATTATTTTGGTTGTCCATACTGAGCTTACTAGAATATAATACGCCAACTTGCAATCCTATCAGATTGCTGAAAATTGTTTCATCATTAATTAGTTCTTGAGTGTCGACATTCCTTTTGAAGGAAGCCTTTCCATAATTAAAACTGAAACCTACACCAATAGAAGAGAATAATTCTAAGAATCCCTTTGGTTCACTAGGGTCATCTAAGGTGGAGGGAGTAGGATCGGCTATAAAAAATTTTGTAGCTGGAATGGTGATATTACTATTAATAATCCATCTGTTTTCTGAAAAGGATTCTGTTGTCACAGTGACTTGCGACAAGAGAAAATGAGGAATAATAAGCAGAAGTAGTAGAATTCGCAATCGAGTTAGGTTTGTTATTCTAACTCAAAAAAGAAGTTCATATTGTTTAGTACAAAATTAAAAGTAAATAGTTTGACCATATTAGCCCGCCCATCCCTCTCTGTCAAGACTTCGGTATTGGATGGCTTCTGCGAGGTGCTCTATCTTGATATCCTCACTATTTCCTAAATCTGCGGCTGTCCTAGCTACTTTTAGAATCCGATCATAGGCTCTGGCAGATAATTGGAGTTTGGTCATGGCAGTCTTAAGTAAAGTTTGCCCTGCTGTGTTTATCTGGCATACTTCTCTGACCATTCGAGAAGGCATCTGCGCATTAGAGTGAATGTCTTTATACTTTTTGAATCTTTCTATCTGGATTTTTCGAGCTTCCACTACGCGTTGTGCAATATCCTTGCTGGATATCTGTGCGGGCTGGAATTCTGCTAATTCGTCATAAGACACTGGTGTCACTTCCACATGTAAATCAATTCTGTCTAGTAGTGGTCCAGATATTTTATTGAGATATTTTTTGACGACTCCTGCGCCACACACACAATCTTTTTCTGGATGATTATAGAAACCACAAGGACAGGGGTTCATAGAAGCGACTAACATAAAGCTAGATGGATAATCTACGGTTACTCTAGCCCGAGAAATCGTCACTTTGCGTTCTTCCATGGGTTGTCGTAGGACTTCCAATACGGATCTTTTGAACTCTGGCAATTCATCTAAGAATAGCACGCCATTGTGGGCTAGAGATATTTCTCCTGGATTAGGGTTGGAGCCGCCACCCACTAGAGCGACGTCGCTGATGGTATGATGCGGAGACCTGAATGGCCGCTGTGTCACTAATGAAGATTCAGCACCCAAGATGCCAGATACGGAATGGATCTTGGTCGTCTCCAGCGCCTCATACAAATCTAGTGGGGGAAGAATAGACGGCAAGCGCCTTGCGAGCATCGTTTTTCCGGCGCCCGGTGGTCCAATCAATATCACATTATGACCTCCCGCAGCGGCAATCTCCAGTGACCGCTTAATATTCTCTTGACCTTTGACATCTGAAAAGTCTTCTTTGTAATCACTTACTTGATCTTTGAATGCTTCCCGAGTATCATATTCATAAGGGAGAATAGAGGGCTGGCCCTCTAGAATAGAAATAGCTTCGATTATAGTTTTGACACCATATACTTTGAGGCCATCTACGATAGCTGCCTCTCTTGCATTTTGATAAGGAAGTATGAGTCCCTCCATTTTGTCTACACGAGCCTGAATCGCAATAGGCAGCGCTCCCTTGATAGGACGTAGGCTCCCATCCAAGGCCAACTCACCGATAATCATATACTTCTCTAGGCTTTCTGATTCTATTTGCTTGGTAGCACCTAGGATACCTAGTGATATGGGTAGGTCGTAAGCAGATCCTTCTTTCCTGATGTCAGCAGGGGCAAGATTAATCACAAGTTTCATGCGAGGCATCTTATAACCTACATTTTTGACGGCAGCCTCTATCCGTTGGAATCCTTCGCTGACTGCTTTGTCAGGTAGACCCACCATAAAGAACATTTGTTTGCCAGCGGCGACAGTTCCCCCTGCATTTACTTCGACAATGATTTTTTGAGCTTCTACTCCTTGAACCGCTGCGGCAAACGTCTTTACAAGCATATTTGAAAGTTATTATTAGAGCAAGATACAAAAGTATTAGCTAGGTGATAAAGCAGCTAATCACTTAGTTGTCTTAGAAGGATATGATGATCAGAAAGCTACTAGAGTCTAATTCATTAGTATCGCACCTACGGCGCTTGGATTTAGAGCATGAATTTTTATTACTAAGGTATCGTCCCTATGGGACTATGCTCAGTAACTTATTTAAACGCATTTAATCCAGTGACATCCATTCCCGTAATCAGTAAGTGAATGTCATGGGTGCCTTCGTAAGTGAGGACTGTTTCCAGATTCATCATATGCCTCATGATAGGATACTCATTGGTGATACCCATACCACCATGTATTTGTCTGGCTTCTCGAGCTATTTCCAAGGCCATGTGGACATTGTTTCTTTTGGCCATGGATATCTGTGCAGGAGAGGCCTTGCCATCGTTAGCAAGTGTGCCTAATCTCCAAGCCAATAATTGTGCTTTGGTGATTTCAGTGATCATCTCCGCCAGCTTTTTCTGTGTCAGTTGGAACTGAGCTAAGGGCTTGTCAAACTGTATGCGTTCCATACTATATCTAAGCGCAGAATCGTAGCAATCTAATGCAGCGCCAATGGCACCCCATGCGATACCATATCTGGCTTTAGAGAGACAAGATAGAGGCCCTTTGAGGCCGGCCACTTCTGGAAGAATATTCGACTTAGGCACACGGCAATCTTCAAAAACCAATTCTCCAGTTATACTTGCACGTAGTGACCATTTGCCATGTATTTCTGGCGCAGAAAATCCTGGTGTATCTTTATCTACGATGACACCTCTAATCTTTCCTTCTGGATCTTTGGCCCATACGACGGCCATATCTGCCACAGGACTATTGGTGATCCACATCTTAGCGCCATTAAGAATTATATGATCTCCATCTTCTTTGAAGTTGGTTATCATCCCGCCTGGATTAGACCCATGATCAGGCTCTGTCAGTCCAAAACAACCAATCATCTCACCAGACCCTAACTTAGGCAGGTACTTTTGTTTTTGTTCTTCAGAGCCAAAACGATATATAGGATACATAACGAGTGATCCCTGCACCGAAGCCATACTTCTGACGCCTGAATCTCCTCTTTCCAGTTCTTGCATGATGATACCATAAGCAATT
>CAZPUF010000270.1:0-3434 GCA_964589705.1 uncultured Saprospiraceae bacterium
TATATATAGTTTTCTAGGAATATATATGTCTATGTGAATCATTGATCCGTAAGGCGGAATACCTTGAATATTAACATATTACGAAAATTACATATATGTAAATAGCAGTTTTTTAATAAAAAACACATTACAATATTTCATAATATGATAATATAACCTACATTTGCGTCGACTTAATTATTTTTTCCGAAACCCGATTTGTATTCCCGATGGCTAGAAAGACTCCGAAAAGAGCAAAAAAGCATAATGCTGGTAACTCAATATTTAAGGACGAGAGAATTACAAAAATACTAGGAGTAGTATGCTTTTTTATAGGCATCTTTCTCACTATTTCATTTGTATCTTATTTCTATACTTGGAAGTATGATCAAGATAAAGTATTAACACTCTCTGCTTCAATTTTGTTTAACGGTGACGTATCAGTCCAGAATTGGTTAGGCAGATTTGGGGCATATATTTCTAACTTTTTCTTCTATTGGGGATTCGGCATTAGCTCATTTGTTTTTGTCTTTCTCACTTTTAGATTAGGCTTAGACCTCATTCGCAAAGCACCACTAAAGCAATTTTTGGATCTCACACTTCATGGCTTCTTACTAGCTAGCTTTATATCTGTGGTGATGGAATTTATCATGATAAAAAGTGATTTTAGCTGGGGTGGACTCATGGGTTTCTCTATGTGTCATTACCTTATCAATTTCCTTGGTCAAGTTGGATTAGTACTGTTACTAATACTCCTATGTTTTGCAACTTTCATATGGATAGTAAACCCAATGTTACAAATACAGGGCTTGTCTCTGGCAGGAGTAACAGATAGAATAAATTTCTCTGGATTCGATTTTTTTAAAGGTTCCTTAGAATCCGTTAGAGAAAAGAAGAAAACGCTGAGACCCAAATCAGCGGGTTCAAGAAGAAGGCTCTTCGACACAGATGATATGTCAAAGAAGGGGGCCATGCCAAAAACCGATGTTAAAGAAGCGGGAAGTTCTAATAGTGATTCTAATAAAATTGCATTGGAACTTCCTAATTCTTTGGCTGGCACTGCTACTGCAAACCCAATGGCAAAAGCAGATCCTGCACCCAAATGGCCAGAAAGAAAAGCACCTACAGCTGAAAAACCTCAGTTGGAACTAGAGCTTGAGCAACCTAGTGAAGTACCTCAGGTAGACGTAGTGGAAGCCAGAAAAGGACCGGATATGGATAGTACAAAATTGTATGTCCAAGAAGAGAATATCGGAGATACTGAGCCATATGATCCGACTAAGGATTTATCGAAGTACAAGCCACCAACCTTTGATTTATTGACAGATTATTCTAGCTCTAAAGTTGAGATAGATAGACAAGAGTTGGAAAACAATAAGAATAATATTATCCAAACTCTTCTTGATTATAAGATTGAGATAACAAAGATAAAAGCCACTATAGGACCTACTGTTACTTTGTACGAAATAGTGCCTGCTCCTGGTGTCAAAATATCGAAGATTAAGAGTTTGGAAAATGATATTGCACTTTCGTTATCAGCGCTTGGCATTAGAATCATAGCGCCGATACCAGGTAAAGGAACCATTGGAATAGAAGTACCTAATAAGAACAAGCAGATGGTTTCTTTTAGAGAGGTAGTCACTTCTCCAAAGTTTCAGAATGCTAAGATGGACTTACCTATCGTATTAGGTAAGACGATTTCTAATGAAGTTTTTGTAGCAGACTTAGCGAAGATGCCTCACCTACTTGTAGCAGGTGCGACTGGACAAGGTAAGTCAGTTGGGATCAATACCATTTTGATGTCTTTGCTCTACAAGAAGCACCCGTCTCAGGTCAAGCTGGTCATGATAGACCCTAAGAAAGTGGAATTGTTCCCTTATAGTGCCTTAGACAAACACTTCCTTGGATTTTTGCCAAATGAAGAAGAGCCTATAATAACTGATACTAAGAAAGCTATCCATACGCTTAATTCATTGACTATGGAGATGGATGATAGATATCAGCTATTAAAATTAGGAAAGGCAAGAAATATAAAGGAGTACAATAAGAAATTTACTAGCAGAAAATTAAACCCTAAAGATGGGCATAGATTTATGCCATATATCGTACTTGTCATAGATGAGTTTGCAGACTTGATCATGACGGCGGGTAAAGAAATAGAATTACCTATAGCCAGATTGGCACAGCTAGCCAGAGCAATTGGTATACACCTCATAATTGCTACTCAGAGACCATCTGTAAAAATCATAACTGGTATGATTAAAGCCAATTTCCCTGCAAGACTATCTTACAAGGTAACTTCACTTCAGGATTCGAGAACAATCCTGGACAGCAAAGGAGCTGAGCAGTTAATAGGTAAAGGAGACATGCTCTTATCTGTAGGTAGTGATATAGTCAGACTTCAATGTGCTTTTGTAGATACACCGGAAGTAGAAGAGGTGATAGAACACATAAGTTCTCAGCAAGGATTTGCAGAACCATTCCACCTACCTGAAGTTGTAGACAATGATGCAGAATTAGGTGGCTCTAATCTTAAATGGTCTGACTTAGATCCTATGTTTGAGGAAGCGGCTAAGCTTATAGTTGGCAGTCAGCAAGGGTCTACATCTAGTATCCAAAGAAGATTACAACTAGGTTATAACAGAGCTGGTCGTATCATGGATCAGTTAGAAAGTCTCGGCATCGTTGGGGAATCAAATGGCAGTAAACCCAGACAGGTGCTTTTTACTTCTGAAATGGAACTGATGCATTACTTCGAGCATCTGAAGAGCAATCAAAAATAAAATCAAACTAGAGGGGCTTATTCTTCGATAAGCTCCTCTGCTTTTTTATCTACAGAATCCATAGTTTCCAACAACTTATCCCAAAAGTCACTGAACATCGGCTGGAGTGCTTTACCTACATCTTGTGTGGCTCTTGGCAAGGGTTCCAATAGAGGATAGCTAATAGAGCTTGTCTTCACATTATCAGATACCAATGAAATCTTATCCATCACAAATACACCATAACTGACCAGGATAGCATAGAATAAAGACAGGAGAATGCCACCTGCCAGTTTATTGACAATACCTAATTGTAAGTTCTTAAAAAGGTTATCCAATTTTCCGCCAATAAATCTGATAAGTAACATTACAACAATGAAGGTGATCACAAAGCCAAGAACAAAGCTTATCGCCTGATTTAAGCCAAAAGTTCTTTCTAATATTTCCATTACTGTATCAGAGAGCTTCATAGCTGCTATAATTCCTATTAGTAATGATATACTGGCAAATACGGTCTTGATAAGCCCGCTGGAAAATCCCTGATAGAATCCAAAAGCAATGAGTAGACCGGCAATGATGTCTATAATCATGATTAAGATTTAAAGTGTTTTTTTCTAGCTATTAAAGTCTAGTTGTATTCACAAAGTATTGTTAATTAGGATATAGATCGAAATTATGTCCTCATATTACGTT
>CAZPUF010000271.1:0-3409 GCA_964589705.1 uncultured Saprospiraceae bacterium
GTTACTTTGAATCTCTTCTTAGCACTTGAATGGGTTTTCATTTTAGGCATAACTGCATAAATTTTTAGGAGTGCAAAAGTAGGATATTATCCGATACTAAACACGTATTATCCAGATATATTTCTGGAATATTATCCGAAAAACTGCTTTATTTCTTGGATTTCTTGAGAGGAGAGATCATTACAATCATTCTTCTACCTTCCATTTTAGGTAGTTCCTCTGCTGCACCATATTCTACTAACTCATTAATAAACTTGAGCAGTAGTAATTGACCTCTGTCTTTAAACACAATAGTCCTTCCTCTGAAATGCACATATGCCTTGACTTTTGAGCCATCAGTGAGAAATTTAATAGCATGTTTAAGCTTAAAGTTGAAATCATGGTCATCTGTATTCGGACCGAATCTGATTTCTTTGATAACTGTTTTTACAGTTTTTGTCTTTATTTCCTTTTCTTTTTTCTTTTTGAGATAAAGGAATTTGTTGTAGTCTTCAATTTTTGCAACAGGAGGGTCTGCTTTAGGACTGATCTCTATTAGATCCATTTCCATTTCTTCTGCCCACTGAATAGCATCCCTGGTGTTATAAACGCCACTTTCTATTTTTCTTCCTGCAGCTTCACTTATTTCTTCGAAATTATCTCCAACTAGTCTAATTCTGGGAACATTAATCCCGTCATTCGTTCTGTAATTGAATTTTGGTTGAGGTTTTTTGTGAAATGATCTTCTTTTCGCCAAATGGTTTGTTTTTATTAAAAATTATTTTTTGCTCTGTTTTAATCAAATATACTGTATGGCTAACAATACATATGTGTCAAGTAGATTATTTTACATCTTCAGACTCTAAAGTTGTACTCGATTTAATGACAAGTGCATCCTTATTCTTATTGATGACTGCTTTGAAGTGAGCACCTTCTTTAGGACTTTCATTCAATATATATTCTGCCAACGGGTCTTCTATATATTTTTGTATAGCCCTGTTAAGCGGTCTAGCGCCAAATTGAGGGTCAAACCCTTTTTCAGCAACAAACTTCTTAGCAGCTGGAGATAGACTGAGTTTGTAGCCCATATCTTCCAATCTCTTAAAGAGATCCTTTAAAGTAATATCAATAATCTTAAATATATGCTCTTGCTCAAGGCTGTTAAAGATGATAACGTCATCTATTCTATTAAGGAACTCTGGTGAGAAGGTCTTTTTAAGTGCCTTTTCTATTATTCCTTTAGAATCAGAATCTGCAGAATCTACTCGTGCCTGAGTATTAAATCCAACTCCTGTACCAAAATCTTTTAATTGCCTAGCTCCAATGTTAGAGGTCATAATGATTAGGGTGTTTTTAAAATCCACCTTTCTTCCCAGACCGTCAGTTAACATACCATCGTCAAAAACTTGTAGCAGTACATTGTATATATCTGGGTGAGCTTTCTCTATCTCATCAAGCAGTATAACTGAATAAGGTTTTCTCCTTACTCTTTCAGTTAACTGGCCACCTTCTTCATATCCCACATATCCTGGAGGAGCACCTATCAATCTACTCAGAGAAAATTTCTCCATGTATTCTGTCATATCTACTCTAATCAAAGCATCTTCTGAATCAAAGACATTTTTTGCAAGTGCTTTTGCTAATTCAGTTTTACCTACACCGGTCGGACCAAGGAAGATAAATGTCCCTATCGGTTTAGATGGATCTTTTAATCCAAGTCTATTTCGCTGGATAGCTTTGGTAATCTTGTCTACGGCACCGTCTTGACCTATAATATGATCTTTCAAGCTGTCGCCCATCGCAACAAGCTTTTTGTTTTCCTTCTGTGCGACCTTCGTTACTGGGATGCCTGTCATCATAGCTACCACTTCTGCAATATCCTCCTCATTAACAGGGTATTTTGCTTCTTTGGATTCATCTTCCCAAGACTTCTTGTCTTGTTCAAGTTTTTTGATGAGTTTAGACTCTTGATCTCTCAAATCTGCAGCCTTCTCATATTGCTGATTCTTAACAGCTTGGTTCTTTAATTCCTTAACGCCTTCAATCTTCTCTTCTAAATCTTCAATATGTTTGGGTACATGTATATTCTTTAGGTGAGTTCTTGCGCCGACCTCATCTAAAACGTCTATAGCTTTGTCCGGTAAAAACCTATCAGTTATATATCGGTTACTGAGTTTGACACAGGCTTCTACTGCATCATCTGAGTAGATTACGTTATGAAAATCCTCGTACTTAGGTTTGATATTCTGAAGAATGTGCACCGCTTCTTCTGGTGAAGGCGGTTCTACTAGTACTTTTTGGAACCTTCTATCAAGTGCTCCATCTTTTTCGATGTATTGTCTGTACTCATCCAAAGTAGATGCTCCAATAACTTGAAGCTCACCTCTAGCTAAGGCTGGCTTGAATATATTTGATGCGTCCAGTGAACCAGTTGCACCACCAGCACCTACAATTGTGTGTATTTCATCTATAAATACGATAACGTCTCGAGTCTTTTCGAGTTCATTCATGATGGCCTTCATACGTTCTTCAAACTGGCCTCTGTATTTGGTTCCTGCCACTAGAGCAGCCAAGTCAAGCATTACAATTCTCTTATCAAATAACGTTCTGCTTACTCTCTTTTGAATAATTCTTAAGGCTAATCCCTCAGCAATAGCGGTTTTTCCAACACCTGGTTCTCCGATTAGGATAGGGTTATTTTTCTTTCTTCTACTTAATATTTGAGATACTCTCTCGATTTCAGTCTCACGGCCGATTATCGGGTCTAACTTATTTTCTTCAGCAAGTTTGGTGACGTCTCTTCCAAAATTATCCAATACTGGTGTCCTGGATTTGCTATTTCCTTTCCTTCTTGAGAATGAATCGTCCCTTTCTTCTTCTAATGGTAAATCTGAGTCACTAGAAGAAACAATGTCAGAATAATTTGTGGTGTCTTCCTGGTTCACGTACTCTAGTTCATTTTTATAAATGGCATAATCTATTTCAAACTCATCCATAATCTTTGTTGAAGGACTATCATTCATTTTAAGAATGGAAAGCATGATGTGTTCTGGGTTAATCTCCGCTTGCTTCATGGATTTTGCTTCAAGAAAGGAGACTTTGAGGGCTTTTTCTGCATGCTTATTGAGTGGGATGCTCCCCACATTAAGCATAGAATCAGCACCTCTTTTATTTTGCACTGAAGATTCAATCTTGTACTTAAGTTCGTACAAATCAACATCTAATGAATCCAATACTCTGATCGCAAGACTTTCTTTATCCTTTATCATACCCAGCAGTAGGTGTTCTGTACCTATAAAATCATTTCCTAATCTTATAGCCTCATCTCTGCTAAGAGATATTATCTTTTTGACCTTTGGTGAAAATTTGCTGTCCATGTCACTAATTTAGTCCTATTAACATACATATTCTGAATTGATGACTATACGAG
>CAZPUF010000272.1:0-3381 GCA_964589705.1 uncultured Saprospiraceae bacterium
ACCACATAGGGGAGACCGTATGCAAAGCTGCCAATGGCAGCTGCACTGTATGGACCGATACCTTTTAGACTTAGTATATCATCATACGATGATGGAAACTCTCCACCAAATCGATTCATAATATCATTAGCTGCAGCATGCAGGTTTCTGGCTCGGCTATAATAGCCCAAGCCCTCCCATAGCTTCAGCACATCATTCAAGTCTGCTTTGGCGAGTGTGGCAATCGTTGGATAGGCTTGCACGAATTTTTGATAATATGGCGTGCCTTGACTAACTGTGGTTTGCTGTAGAATGACCTCAGACAGCCATATGTAATAGGGATTCTTTGTCTCTCTCCATGGAAGTGATCTTGCATTGTTTCTATACCAAGACACGAGCTGCTTAGAACCTAAAGTTATTTTTTCGAATTGTTTCAGAAGAGTATATATGTTAAAAAGAAAAGCGAGCCATAAAGATATGACTCGCTTTGAAATATTATTTCAACTAACTATATATACCTTAAGCTGATAGCTTTTTTCTTACAGTCAAATAGTCTCCATAATGATTAAGAATGGAGGACTTAAGCGCTTTTCTTGCGAAGAAAATTCTACTTTTTACGGTACCTAAGGGTAAGCCAAGTTCGTCTGCTATTTCTTGATATTTAAATCCTTCGAAATGCATTAAGAAAGGTCTCTTTATATTTTCATCTAAATCCTCTATCATTTTATTAAGCTCATCCATCAGGATATTACTGTCCGCATTATTATAGATGACATTAGAACCTGAGTTTAAATAAAAGAGGTTTTCAGTACTATCAATAATCGTGTTGGCCTTGACCTTCTTACGGTAATTATTGATAAATATATTTTTCATTATAGTGAACATCCAAGCTTTGAAGTTTGTGCCTGGGCGGAATTTTTCTTTGTTGCTTAATGCCCTAAAAGCTGTTTCCTGAAAGAGATCTTGTGCATCTTCTGAGCTCTTAGTTAAATTAAAGGCGAAAGAATTTAAAGACCCAGTGATCTGGTCAATCTTACTATAAAATTCAACTGTAGACATCGAATGTGTTTTGTTAAAGCAAATATAGAGCATTGTTAAACAAAACTCTAATATATGTTCAACAGAATCACCCTTGAAGAGTGTGGATTGGATTCAATATTCACATAATATGTTGATATACAACGAATTATGAAAATAACATTAAAATTGATCTTTCAAAATGAATTGAAAGTTTCATAATTTTTAGTGGTTTTTGCGAAGCATGGCCTATGTGAAACACGTTGTTTTTGACATTAAAAAAGCGAGCCATTCAATATGAATGGCTCGCTCACTACATTATTTCAACTAACTATATATAAAAAACTTACGCCGATATTTTTCTTCTTACAGTTTCGAAGTCACCGTAATGACCTAGGATTGCAGCTTTAAGTGCTTTTCTAGCAAAGAAGATTCTACTCTTTATTGTCCCTAGTGGTAGTTCTAATTCGTCTGCGATTTCCTGATACTTATATCCTTCAAAGTGCAGGAGAAATGGTGTTTTAATCGTTTCGTCCAATTCATCTATCATAGCGCCAAGTTCCTCCATCAAGATATTGCTTTCCGCATTATTGAAGATGACATTGGTGCCTGAGTTCAGATAGAATAGATTCTCAGTTCTATCAATAATCGTATTAGACTTAACTTTTTTACGATAGTTATTGATAAAGATATTTTTCATGATCGTAAACATCCATGCTTTAAAATTTGTGCCTACACGAAATTTATCTTTGTTATTCAATGCTCTAAAGGCTGTCTCCTGAAATAGATCTTGTGCATCTTCTGTGCTCTTAGTCAAGTTAAAAGCAAACGAGTTAAGAGAGGCGGTTATCAGATCTATCTTGCTATAAAATTCCACTGTCGACATAACTAACCATTTTGTTTAATCAAATAAATTATCTTGTTGCAGACATTATGCAAGAACTTTTAATAGGGTTGCCTGTTGGGCTATAAAAAATTTAAAGTATATTTTCAAAGTTCTGATAATCAAGTACTTATACTAGAATAAACTTTCACTAATTTTTGAAAGTTGTTTAGACAACATTCTATTTAATCACCATAAAAAAGACATTTTGAACTTGCGATTAAGAGGTATTATGCTTGGATTACTCATCTTGCCTCGACTTCCAAGACTTTATTTGGATGGGAAAAAACTAAGACAATCTATTACAAGGATTCCAGAAGCAGCACATCCAATTGGAATGATTAGACATACTGGAGATAAAATAATAAATGCTGTAATTCTGGGAGAAAGTACGATGGCTGGAGTAGGCGTCGATAGTCACAAAAGAGGATTTGCTGGACATCTTTGTAAGGCCTTATCCATCTTAACCTCATCATCTGTTAGCTATAATGTGATAGCCCGCACAGGATATACTGCAGAGATGGTCTACAAGAAACTAGTCAATAAAGTACCAGAAAAAGCAGATCTTATAATAATAGGGTTAGGGGGCAATGATGCATTTACGCTGAACAGACCATCTAAGTGGGCAGAGAGTATCCGATTATTGATAAGCCAATTACGCCAACGTCAAGGTGCTGAGGTGCCTATCTTCTTTACCAATATGCCCCCCATTAAGGATTTTCCTGCATTTACAAATCGTATGCAATATGTATTGGGCAATTGGGTAGAGCATCTGGGTCTGGAGTTGCGGCAGCTCATTCAAGAATACCCCAACTGTTATTATGATCACCGAATCCTAAAGCTGGAAGACTTCACCAATGAGGATGAAGTAAGCAAAGACAAAAAGGAGTTATTTAGCGATGGCATACATCCTTCTGAGTTGACATATCGACTTTGGGCCAATAGATTTGCGCAATTTATAGCATCAAAACGGACATTGTTTTGATAGATTCTTTATCTATATTAATTATAAATAGTATAATCATCCTGACTTAATAACGCATTCCTTAATTTTGAACGAAGCAAAAAACACAACTAAATGAAGTGGATTATCGATTTTCTAACTTCCAGTATAGGTAAGAAATTGGTGATGAGTCTTACTGGCTTATTTCTTTGCAGTTTCTTGGTCATTCACCTGCTGGGGAATCTCCAATTATTGATTCCTGATGGAGGCGCAAAATTCAATGTCTACGCAAAGTTTATGACCTCCAATCCCCTGATTAAGTTTATCTCTATTGGTTTGTATGCAGGTATCCTATTACATGCTGTCCAGGGTATACTAATCTGGCTGAGCAATAAGAAAGCGAAAGCATCTAAATATGCTGTCACAACGTATACCAATGGCTCATGGATGTCTAAGAACATGGGACTATTAGGCACTTTGGTTCTGTTCTTTCTTTGTGTACATATGGGAGACTTTTGGTTAAGAATGAAATTCGAAGGTTGGATTCCAGAATCATGGC
>CAZPUF010000273.1:0-3372 GCA_964589705.1 uncultured Saprospiraceae bacterium
TAATTACTTCCCGTTAGCCGCTCACAGATTATCTAAAGGTATATGTAACGTAGTGGCGATAGGTGGCGTAGGCGTTAGCCTATGATCATCCTGATCGCTTGTTATCGAGAGTTATTCAATTCAATCATTACAAATTCTATTCTCTCAAAGTATGGCATTAAATCGACTAAAGGTACTTCGTGAGTATATCTATCTTTTAGCCATTGGATATAAGAATTCACACTAATTTCAATATTTTCAAATTTAGGTTTTTTCACTTTCAAAATATCTTTCCTTAGACTTAATATATCATTTGTTGACCTTCTTATTCCACCCATCTTGCTTATTAGTTCATCTATTCTTTTCAATAGTTTTAATTCATTTGACGTTTGATATACGTAGATTGAGTTGCTTCTTAATAACATATCGGTCGGAAAAAAAATATTACTAAGTAGTTTTTCTGAGCTTAAAGAATTGATTTTAGCTATTGCTGCTACTGAAAAGCTCCAATACCCAAAGTATCCTTTTCCTCTATTTAGATGAGTATCTTTCCATACGAAGTAGTTTTTGTTTAATGTTGGATACCAACTATTTTGAAATCTTACTAATTTCTTATCGTCTAGCGAATCGCTGAATACTAGTTTTTCAAATTTGTTAAATGCTGTCGGGCAATGTGAATCTGAATCAGAAGTAATGTTGTGACTAGGTATTATGTAATTAATCAATTTATCAAAAAGACGATTGGTTATATTCAATTCAGATAGCTTGTCTCTCAATTTCGTTAGTTCCTCTGTCGCGTCAAAAAGTACACCTATTGAAATTAGTCTAAGCATTGAATCGTGATGATAAACATACAATGAGTCAAAAACTTTTTGTCCCATTTTGAATTTCACTATTTCAGAATTCCAATTTTCAAAAATTGAATCTATAGTATCTGAATAGAGGCTTTGGATTTCTTTAAGTGATGCACCCAAACTATACTTTGCTATTAAGATTTGTTCCTTGTATAAACAATTTTGAACTTTCAACCATTTGTTATTCATTTCATCATCAAGAATTGTATCCTTGTTCGATAGAAGAATAGATTGCCGTTCACCTATATATGCTCTAAAGTATTCTTCGTTTTTAAATACTGCTCTCATTATATTCTTAATTCTCGATAACAACCCAATACACGTAACAGTTACACATATATTCTATTACGTGTTACCCTCCTAAGATAGGACTTTATCTAATAACCCGTCTAATCGTCAAGTTCCTAACAACTAGGATTCACCACCGGCAAGTTAATCGCTAGCCCGCCTTCAGAAGTCTCTTTGTATTTATTATTCATATTAGTGGCGACTTCCCACATCGTTTTTATCACTGCATCTAGTGGTACTTTAGAATCTTTAGGGTCACTCTCCAGAGCTAGATTAGCTGCAGTAATGGCTTTTATGGCACCCATGGCATTTCTTTCGATACATGGAACTTGTACCAGTCCCATAACAGGATCACAAGTCAACCCGAGATGATGTTCCATTGCAATTTCTGCCGCCATTAGACATTGCTCTGGAGTACCTCCTAAGACCTCCGTCAATCCAGCAGCGGCCATTGCGGATGATACACCTATCTCTGCCTGGCAGCCACCAACAGCAGCAGAAATTGTAGCTCCTTTCTTAAACAATGATCCTACTTCGCCTGCTGTAAAAAGAAATTTTCTCAAAGATGCTTTATCCTGATAATTGCAGAATATCATGTAGTACATCATCACAGCAGGGATGACACCTGCGGCACCATTCGTAGGAGATGTAACGATACGTCCCATGGCTGCATTCTGCTCATTGACTGCGAGTGCAAAACAACTGACCCATTTATTGACGCAATTAAACGTTTTAGGAAATTCCTTTATGGCTTCTAGCCACGCTTCTCGGTTATCATACGATTGTCCATTCAAAAGTTTTTCGCTAATCTTCTTGGCTCTTCTAACAACATTTAATCCTCCAGGAAGTATGCCACCCGTTCTACATCCTTTGTAAAGTGATTCCAAAATAGTGTCTAGTATCTTGTCGATTCTTGTCTCTATCTCCTGTGCAGTTCTAATAGCGCATTCATTTCTCTGAACAATGTCTGAGATGGATAAGCCCTGCTTCTTCGTATAGCATAATAAATCTACACCCTTGTTTATTGGGAAAGGGAGTTTAATATGATCGTCAGGATTACGCTTCTCATTCTGTGTTTTAATAAATCCGCCACCTATAGAAGCATATAATTCTTCTTTGATGACTTCCGCTTTATTGAATGCAGTAATCCTTAGTGTATTTGGATGAAAAGGATGTGCACTATTCTCAAAAATTATATCGTTCTGAAAATTAAACGAAATCGTTTTAGACTTAACTTTTATTTCGCCATCCTCCTTGGCCTTTTGGACTATCGGATCAATCTCATTTGTATCTATTAATTCTGGGTCTAATCCAAGTAGTCCCATCAATACAGCAATATCTGTTGCATGCCCTACACCAGTCTTGGATAAAGAACCGTACAGTTGTACTTGAATGGTCACCAAGTTTTCCACATTTAGATTGTCAATGAAACTAGTTGCGGCTTTCCAAGGACCTAAGGTATGTGAGCTAGAAGGGCCAACCCCTATTTTAAATATATCGAAAATGCTTATTGATTCCATTGGTTTGTGGTAGTGATATAGTGATAAAAGGCAGAATTTTGATAAGTCAGGTTGCCTATTTAGCGTTTCTTTGGAGGCAAAAATTAAGGTTAAATCTACATCTAATACGAGAAGAGGCTTTTCCTTGTGGATCAGCCGAAACGAGTATTGTTTTCTAAATTGTTTTCAAATTTTATTATTGCTTTATTAATCCTTTTATAATTGTATAGGAAGATTAAACCGAATAGTAATAACACAATAATTGATACAATGAAGCTATTTTTTAGTTGTAGCAAAGCAAATAGAAACGTGAATACTATTAAGCCGATATATAGCCACTTAATGAAATTCGAGGTTTCAACAACTATTATCTTCTCATCATTAAGTAGCCTTGCTTGCAAAAAATCTATTTCGGCGTTCTTAATTTTAATTATTGTGTTGTTACCTTTTTTAAAGAACTGAAAGAGTTGTTCACGTAATCGGCGTTCATTAGAATCTCTGCATAGCTTTTGCCAAAATTTGATTGTTGGTTCACTTGATATAGTTCTTGATTTGAACATTGTCTTTATTTCTATATAATCAGTAGGTGAACCGCCGTATACGAGACCCGTACAGCCCGCCCTGAGCGAAGTCGAATGGGTACGGTGGTGTGAGAGGCGCACTGGCAGGACTACAATCCTGTCAGCCGTCTACTCGATTACCCTTAGTTCTTCCTTTCATTTAGTATATAGGTTGTTGCTTTTCCTTTGCCT
>CAZPUF010000274.1:0-3367 GCA_964589705.1 uncultured Saprospiraceae bacterium
ATTTTTACCTTCAGTATTTGGGAAAGTAAAGATTACTGGTTCAGTTTTAATCTGCTTGGTCATAGCATAGGCATCTTGCAATTCGAAATTTTCATCGCGTACTGCATACCATTTGCTTTTATAATGTTTGCCACTTCTGAATTCTCCAAAAATTGTATCTGACTGTATTGAGCCACTAAATAGAAAAGCATGGGATCCGTCAAATACACTTAATCTTAATTTGTCACTGTATACATCTCCTGATAAGTAACGATAATCTCCAGTCTCAGTTAGAAAGGTGCCATTTATATCATTACCGCTTTGCTCAAACTCAGCAATAGCAGGGTAAGCATCATCTGTATCATATTCAAAGATGACCTTCCATTTACCGTCAAAATTTTCGGTATTAGGGTCAGGATTTACAATAAATCTATGTGTCAGTCCATATTGAGCGACGAAAGGAATTTTATAGTTATCCTTGTAATTTACGACCCAATATCCTTCTATAAAATTCTCTTCATAGAATCCCTCGAAAGCAGTGTCAAAAGCTGTCATATCAAAAAAGACAGTATCCTTCGCCGTGGCTGGATCTCTGCCTATCAATACCTTTTCTACAAGAATTTTTTCTTGCCCATTTACTAAGAATACCTTCATATCTTCTCCAACATATTCTACTTCCATATTGAAAGGCAATTCGAAATAGTCATTTACCTTTTTATCGGTGTTTACCAGTTGATTCAGTTCAGGGTCAGTAAGTTTGAGATATCCTCTCCATTGACCAGGAGGTAACTTAGAAAATGAATTAGGCTGCTCTATACATCCGGAGAGAATTATCATGAAGGCGAAAAGTAAAGCTATATACTTTGTCATTAGATTAGTTTTAAAGAACTAAATACAACTCTAGTATATAGTTCAGCTCAGCTTAAAAAGTAGGGCAGAATGCCTTATCACTTGAAGTTTCTCCACTGAATCTAATGGAGAATTCAAATGTATTTAATCCGAAATTGGGATCACCGATATCTTGGGTATGTATGTCATAAGAAAATCCAAAAATGAAATTGTTTTGACGGAGTCCTAACAAAGGAGTAATGCTTTCCAAATGAAGACTATCTAGGTCATTGAGTACTGTGAGCCACAATCCAAAAATTACTGCACTGTCTCTGGATTTGAAGATGTACTCAAAATTTGTTCCTAAATCCAATTGATTATGTGGTCCCTGTTGTTGGTACACAACCCTTGGTTGGAAGAAGAGATTGTAATTAAGTTTTTGATCAATGCTCAGGTGGCCAACAAATCTGGAGTTTAATCTCTGGCTTATATCTGTTGTAGGGTTAGGCAGATTCAGGTTATTAAAGAACGAAAAAGATGGTTCATTTATATGGTGAGAGGCTGCGCCAATATAAATAGTAGTAGAAGGAAGTTGGAGTGTGTAATTTATGCCAACTGATACATCGAGAGTGCCAAAATTATTAGGAGGAAGATTTTCGCTTGTTATCCCATCAAATCGATCAATCTGATTGAATTGGTCTTGAAAAGTCAGGTTGTCGTAGTTGACATTGTGTTGGACTACACCTAATTGGATGCCAGCACCCAAATATGAAGGATTTTTATCTCCTAACCTCTTTTGGAAAGATCCATAAACCGCCAATTTAGAATTACTGAACTGAAGAGCATTGAATTCATCATTGGTAAACAAGATACCAACACCAATCTTATTGGGTTGATTTTTCTTATCCAGCCTAAAGTCAATGCTTGTATCACCTCCTGCAGCAATTGTACGATATCCAGATGCCAAGGCATTATTCCATTGGTCGCGATAAATAGCAGCTATACGGTAAGTACCTTGGTAAGCTCCGGTAAGTGCAGGATTTAAGTGCATGGGTAGCGCATAGAATTGCGAGAAATGCTCATCCTGAGACTGTACACTACCTATACTAACTATAAATGCCAGTAAAAATATCCACTTCCTAATCATCATGTAAATCTACAATTATTGTAATACATAATAGTTGGCCATATATCCTATTAAACTGATAATAGGACTAAATATTCTTGGAAATTTTAGATTAGTTAATAAAGCTATAGTTGTAAATTCGCTCCATACCAATCTAACAGTGGGAAGGCCAAAATTAAGTGATATTGCAGTGTGCAGAGTTAGTGTAGCTAGTCTAAGAAGATATCCGGCGCACAACGCTGTGCTAATTAGCCAGATCTTATTTGGAGAATATGTTTCCATTTTGTCTAAGAAGAAGGATTGGTATCGTGTTCAATGCAAATGGGATAGTGTAGTAGGGTGGATAGATGCAAAGCAATTCTACGTGGTGAAGGAATCAGAACAGAAAAAGATAGTATATGATAAAGCCTTTGCTCTAGAACATTTTCATAGCCTAAGTTCGGACAAAATTACTTTCCCCATTTCCTTAGGGTCAGATTTAGGCCAATGTGATGGATTGAATGTCAAACTTCCATTTTCTACATTTCGATATAGTGGTCAGATCGTGCAAGTGGGACATGGAATGGAGATACATAAGCTGCTTTCCACTATAGTTAGGAGGTTCATCCATTGTCCTCATTTAGAAGGTGGTCGATCAATTATGGGGGTAGATGGCGCAGGGCTGATACAAATCGCTTACAAAATGATTGGACATAATCTGCCTAGGTCTGTGCAAGATCAGTCTCAGCAAGGATTCGATATAGGATTTGCCAACCACTCTCAAGTGGGCGATTTAGCATTTTTTCATAATGGGGATCAGGTGATTCACCATGCGGGTATGATACTCAATGATAACCAAGTAATTCATGTGCATGGTCAGGTCAGGATAGACCATTTAGATCACCAAGGGATTTATGATAAGCAGAGTAAAAAGTATATTTTTCTGCTTAAAACGATTCGGCGAATAATAAAAAGTGAAAAAACTGCTGATTAGAAAGTATGGACATTAGCTTCTGTAGAGCCTGGATTTTTAACCAATAGGCAGTTTCTAAGCCAGAACTTATCTATAAGCTCAACTAATTCGAAAATCTTGTCGATATCTACTGGCTTGGATAAGTATGCATTGGCACCATATTCATAGCATTTTTCGATATCGCTTTTCAGTTTGGATGTAGAAAATACGATTACAGGAATTTTCTTGAATACTGAATCTGCCTTGATTACTGATATCACTTGCTGTCCACTAATCTTGGGAAGATTTAAATCTGATATGATTAAATCTG
This sequence comes from uncultured Saprospiraceae bacterium, assembly GCA_964589705.1. Taxonomy (GTDB): domain Bacteria; phylum Bacteroidota; class Bacteroidia; order Chitinophagales; family Saprospiraceae; genus RFSX01. Next base: position 3,196 of record CAZPUF010000274.1, read on the forward strand.
GTAAGTCTCTATAATGAGCTTTCTTGGATGCTTCGAAATAGTTAAGCATTTCTTGACCATCAGTTACATATTCGAGCTTGATAGATAGGTCATTAAAAGAAATGGCTTCTTCAAATAACTTAATATCAGCAATATTATCCTCGATATATAAAACCTTCTTTACTTCTTTGTG
>CAZPUF010000275.1:0-3345 GCA_964589705.1 uncultured Saprospiraceae bacterium
TGCTTGTAAAGGGGTAGGTTATTATTTATGCTGTCATACTGAATGTCATGATCCATAGAGATGACGGAGAACTCTCTGAGGCGCTTCGCTCAGATCGAGTTGAAAAGTGTTTATTAAGAATAGTCACAAACTCCACTACCTACTTCTCCAATCCCTTATTCGATTAGCATACCACTTCCCTGCATACACACATAAGAGGGGCTCTATGGTGATAACCCGAAATCTATTAATAGGAAAGAAGACAATAAATATAGCTGCACATAATAAGATAATGCTTAGGCTAAATGCATGAGTCCAAAATTCTTCTTTCATTTTATTATAGAGCACATAGTAGGCCGGCAAGTATAAAAGCAATCCCATAATCAAACTCAATAACCAGAATTCTGTCCTGAATTGCTTGCTATCTAATCCTGGTAATAAAGCTCTTTGTAATCCATGCCATTTGAGCGCCCAGAATTTTGTTGGATTAGACTTTATCCAGTCCATGGCCATTTGATATCTGATCGCATTTCTCTCCTTAGGAGGCTGGCGGTTGAAGTAGCCATAATTAGCGTCAAGATAATTCAAGTCAAATACAATCTCAGGATTGCAACCTGCTACGGAGAAAGTACCTAGCTCACCAGCTTGTTTGGTCAAGCAAGGGTAAGTGGCCTCACTATGACCCAAGAGAAACAGAGATGCATTGCCATGACTTGAGAAGGTATATACTCCATGCTTGTCTAAATTATGTAACCCATGTGGGATAGTACATAGGAAAGCAAGTGATAGAAATAGCAATAATAGCTTGACTCTCTTTTTGACCAAGAAAATTAAAGTCAGGGGTATAATGAGTGCAATGATATGTGACTTGGTAAGTAAGGCCAGTGACCAAAAGGTTGCAGCAAGAAATATATGCTTAATTCCTCCCTCTTTGATTGACCTAAATATGAAATATAGAAAAATCAGAAAGTAGGCTTGGAAGCTAGTCTCTTGAGCAAGCGTAAAATTATACCACAAGGTCAAGGGATAGAAAATATATAATAGACAACCAGCGATAGCAATCTTCTGATTATCAAACCATAATAATGATAAACGGTACAGTGCAATGGTCGATAGGGCAATCAGAATAAACTGATAGCTGACAGCAATGATCTGCCAGTTCTCTCCACCAATCCATTTGAATAAGGCCAGCGTATAAGGATAGAGGGGTGCCGCCAAATAAGCCACAATGTCCATATTGGCATCTCCAGCAAGGATATCATTACTCATGTTATCATACCTGACGCTATCTCCAAATAATTGGAAATTATCATACCCGGAGATCAACTTGAAAGCTATTCTACTAACCAGGCATAATAGAGCCAGTTGTACGCTTGTCTTTGCTATATGATTAGGAGATATTTCTGCTGAGCTCATTATTGTGAGTGGAAAGATAGGAATATGTCCACCCATGTCAAAAAGGTCTTAATTTTGTTATATGAAGACGTCCTTATTATTTGCATTAATATTTCTGTGGATGTGTCCAATGCTAGGTGCACAAGAAAGAGATATAGCTGGATTTGAAATCACACTAGATCAAGATCACCTGGCAGACTTCCTACTGGAATCTACAAACTTGGAATTGCTAAGTCGTAATTATACCATCGGTATGCGTATATCTGTATTTGGTTATGATACGGATAATGATATTTTAGGACTGCCTTATGTCAGGAAGAAAATAGAAAGCTTTGCGGTGGATCCTATTTTGGATGACCTAGGCTTAAATGTCGAGCAGTTGAGGCATGATCTTGCCTTCATTACTAATGGATTTACCCCTCAACATATCTCGGATGAGAATGTTGCTTTCCAGTTAGCTACTGATGCAGGTTATGATCTGCGCGCAGATAGACCATTTTCTTCTTTCTTTGGATTTAGATCGTCAAGAAGATATGAAGGCACCAAGATAGGAGCGACTACAGGAAGAAAGACAGATTATGCACTCAACTCCTCATTTACATTTGGGATTGCAGGAGTAGGTGTGCCCGAATTAATGCAGCGCTTCTTTAATGGGGTAGATAATTTTGGCGCTACAAGACCTGTACCTACTCTATGGGATAGAGATACGTCAAAGTCTATACCGACTGGTCAGGCTTTGCCTTTTGGGTTTCCACTTCCTATGTATTCCTTGTCTGTAGAATCTGTAATCTGGAAACCTATCAAGACGTTCCAGTTGCAACTACGACCAGATGTCAATGTTGGGTATTATACTAACTTAGGATTGGGTTTTGATTTAGGTAAAGTGATGATAGGAGAGAGATTTATCGATAACTTAGGATATACGGATACCAATAACTTTAGTGTGTTGACTATTGCTAAGGGTCACTTTGCTTATTCGTTGGTGGCTGGAGGAAGTGCAAGATTGGTACTTTACAATGCTCACATCAATGGATTGTTTGGACTAGGTGACAGACATTATATCCCATTTGCGGATACTCGAAAAATTGTCTTGGAAGGATATGCTGGTGGAAAGGTTCAGATATATAATTATGTAGAATTTACTGCAAGTATATCTACCCGTACGCCTGAGATCAAATCTACTAATGATCAACAACTCCATTATTGGGCGACGATGACAATGAAAGTAATACTTAATGAATACAACTAGTTTTAGGATCTGTAGTCTGATTTTTGTCATTCTAAGTCTTAATGGCCTTGCATGTAAAACAACTGCATCGACAGATAGCAAAGATCGATCAGTCTTATATCCAACAGCGTCTGATCTTAGTATTCCGACAGTAGATAGCATTCAGATCTCTGGCACATTGAGATATGCTAGTCTAGATAAATTGGTAATAATTATTGCTGGTTCAGGCCCGACAGACAGAAATTGTAGATAGCGCTGGCCTCAATTCTAATGCCTTCAAAATGTTGGCAGATACACTGTGTCAGATGGGTATATCTTCGTTTCGATATGACAAGCGTGGTATAGGAGAGAGTACAAAGGTAGGAGAAGAGCAGTGCACCTTATATGATCGTGTCGATGATGTGAATGCAGTGAGTAATTACTTTGCAGATAATTTTGATCAGATCATACTATATGGTCATAGCGAAGGTGCTTTAGTAGCCACAGTAGCAGGAACTCAACAGCATATAGATGGATGTATCCTGGCGAGTGGTACCAGTGTGACTTTAGACAAAATTATCCTAGAGCAAACGTCTCATTACACACGATTAACACCGATGTTGGAAAAGCACTTTGATGAAATTAGGAGAGGAGATACCTTGTCAGAGATACATGTGGTAGCTAGATCAATTATGAGACCTTCCTCTTTTAAACAAGTATTGGCTTGCACCCTATGGTCTTAATCTGCTTATAGGTAACGGAAT
>CAZPUF010000276.1:0-3335 GCA_964589705.1 uncultured Saprospiraceae bacterium
ACCCGCGACCCCGACCTTGGCAAGGTCGTGCTCTACCAGCTGAGCTACTTTCGCATTTTGGAAAGATAAAGCGAAGTCCCTGGTTATTGGGACTGAGCTACTTTCGCGTATCAAAAAGAATAAGAATAGTCTTTTTTCAAGACTTGCCTGCTTTTATATCAATTGCCCCATCTGAGCTTTTTCAAAGGGAATGCAAATATACTATACCTTGAGTGAATATCAAATAGTCTCATTTCTATTATTTACCGAAGAGTATTTTTTCGTAAATGCCACATTTACAGGTACTTAGACCCTTCTTTGACAGTCAGTTTACTTAACCAGTGCTTGTTTTGCTTGATGAATTGGGTCACACTAGCTGGGTCAAATTTACTATACTGGCGCAATGCCCAGCCAGAAGCCTTATTGATAAAAAACTCCGTGCTGCCCTTTGTTTGCTGGATCAGCTGATATAACAAGACCCCATTGACTTCTTCCTTATACTTTAGTTGAAAGATAAGAGCTGTCCTTTGCAGCCACATATGATCAGATGACATCATTTCTTTAGCGGATTTCTCAGCCCAGTCAGGGTATGGTTTGAGTATTGTGCCTACCATATTACTGGCGAGAAAATCTACACTATCCCACCAAGATTTAGTAGTTATTAGCTTTTGTACAAACTCAAGATCATTGATTTGGAATTGTTTTTTGCACTTACCCATGAGTTCCATGGCTATCATTTGGTATTCTCTGTATTCAAGTTGCCATAATTCGTTGACGATGTTTTTTATATCTTCTTTGATAGTGAGCTTGTGATCTTGCCAGATAGGTCTCAGAAGATTTGTTCTGTTCGGTGCTGATATGCCAGCGAATTTGAAGTGATGATGCTTCATATAAGCTGCCATAGCTTTAGCTCTGGTTGGATTGCTATATGAGGTAACTGCCTCTTGGATTAGTTGCACATGTGGATTGACCATGTGATTAGGTTGTGATTGTAGTAATATATATTTACACCAAAGTAGTTATAACAAAAATATGAAGCCTTTAGCAGAAAGGATGAGACCTGAGACATTGGATGACTATATTGGGCAGGAAGCTTTGCTTGGCCAGGATGGTGCATTGACTAGAGTGCTTCGTACGGGTCGTATCCCATCTATGATCCTTTGGGGACCGCCAGGTGTTGGCAAGACCACGCTGGCATATATAATAGCTAATAGTTACAAGAGACCATTCTTCCAATTGAGTGCGATTAATTCTGGGGTAAAGGATATAAGGGAGGTGATTAAGAAAGCAGAGTCCAAATCATTGTTTGAGCAGGTACCTCCTATTCTATTTATAGATGAGATTCATCGTTTTTCAAAGTCTCAACAAGATTCTTTGTTAGGTGCTGTAGAGAAAGGTGTCGTGACTTTGATAGGAGCCACCACTGAGAACCCTTCATTTGAAGTCATATCTGCCCTCTTATCAAGATGTCAGGTATATGTACTTGAGCATCTCAGCAAAGACCACCTTATTCAGATGGTGGATAGAGCACTGACTCAGGATGCTTATTTGAAAGACAAAGCAGTACAAGTTTCTGAATATGAAGCATTGCTTAAATATAGCTCTGGAGATGGCCGCCGATTGTATAATGTATTGGAGATAGTGACGGAAAGCTTTGGAGATGATGAGTCCATAGCGATTACCAATGAAGCGGTAGAAAAGCGTATACAAAGTAACATGTCCATGTATGATAAAAGTGGTGAGATGCACTATGACATCATTTCTGCTTTTATTAAATCTGTTAGAGGCAGCGACCCTAATGCATCAGTTTACTATTTGGCTCGTATGATAGAAGGAGGAGAGGATCCTTTATTTATCTGTAGAAGGATGATCATATTGGCCTCAGAAGATATTGGATTAGCCAACCCGAATGCCTTGCTTCTAGCTAATAATGCCTATCAGGCTGTGCACCATATTGGTATGCCTGAAGGCCGGATAGTGATGTCCCAGTGCGCTGTTTATCTGGCAGCCTCTCCTAAGAGTAATGCCTCTTATATAGCGATCAGAAAAGCACAAGCACTAGTCAAGGAGACTGGTTCACTATCTATACCACTTAAGTTACGTAATGCGCCGACCACACTAATGAAGGATTTGAACTATGGTATGGATTACCAATATGCGCATGATTACAAGAATAACTTTGTCCAGGATGAGTATCTTCCAGAAGATATAAAAAACACCTGCTTCTATGAACCAGGAACCAACGGCGCTGAATCAAAATTGGTAGAGCACCTGAGAGACTTATGGAAAGGGAAATATGGTGCTTATTAACATAAAAAAAAGCGGCCCTTGCCACTAAAATGGTAAGGACCACCGGAAATCAGCATTACATTATTTTTAATCGGTACCTGTAATGTACAAAAAAGCCTTCGATTACTCGAAGGCGTTGTGTGTTATAAAAAATAGGTTAGAAAGTTCTTCTTCATATATCATTTATTTGATAGTAACTTTGGTCATAATAACTTCTGGCTGACCATTGACAACAAATCCAAGTTTGTATTCGCCCTTATCAAATAGGTTTTTCTTAATACTTAACTGACTTGACATTACTGGTAGTTGGAAAATCAAATCTCCACTCATCGTATATATCTGTACAAAATCAACGTCTTCTTTTGTTTCGAAATCTAAAGTAGATGTTGCTACATTAAAGTCAGCAAATAAAAACAACTCATGTTTTTCTATTTCTGTAGTTGGTGTGTTAGAACCAAAAATTACTGAACTTGAAAGTAGGCAGATTGAAATTAGAGTTATAAGTTTCATGTTATTGTCGTTGTACTAATAAGACAGAGAATTTTTTGTTCTCACTCATCCCCTAGCTCCTACAAGAAGTACTACAACCTAACTACAGACCCTCTACAAGATTAAATCTTGGCAATATTTTTGTCAGGCACTTTCCAATATCTACGCGTCAAATAGAATTCTAAGAATCTACTGAAGATGCTTTTTGGCTACGGATTCAAAGTCCGGCAATTTTTTGATATGCCACTTATCCAGAATCTTTCCATCTTTCATTAGTACTACACCTGGATTAGATCTAACAATGGTCTTCAATAGTATATCATCTGCTGTTCCATATCTTATCCCAAGTTGGGTATCGATATCAAAATCTTTGATCTGCATCTCGTCAGCACCTCCTATGGCCATTATAATCGGAATGTTCTGTGCCTTAGCTGCATCAGTAAATGGTTTGAGCTTGCTGTGTTTCTTCAGATAATCTTCATCCCATACATAGTCAGTATAGGTTTCTTCTTTCTGTACGACTTTATCGAATGACTTCACAAAGGCAGATTCACTTGTGCCATCTATGCTAATAGAGT
>CAZPUF010000277.1:0-3331 GCA_964589705.1 uncultured Saprospiraceae bacterium
TCTCTAAGGAATTGGTAGACTGGCGCTATACTGTCTCTGTTAACAGAAGACTTAAAGTACAAACTCCCTCTGATAAAGTGCTGAAGACTATCTGTCATGTAAAATTGCAGTGGGGTAGCCACCGGACCATCTATCTCAAAGATTAATCCATACAAGTTGTCTTCTGGTTTAGATATGGTGAGCTCTTGGCGATGGCTGGCCTTGATATTGTGTTTGTCCACCATCTCGAAAGCGTCTTGGACTAACTCATCGAAGGCCGGTCTACCCTTGAAATCAATATAGCTGATGTGTACATATCCATTGAGTGCTTCACAGTATAGGTCAAACCAACATTTGAACTGCTTTTCTTTCTGATTTTGTGCGGTATCCTTAAGGTATTGGAAGTAGGTAGGGGCCTCTAAGGTGAAAGGGCAATCCTGCAGATTCATCGGTGCCATTTTTTTATCTGGATAAGAAACTTTGGGATATATTCGTGGCTTAGGAAGTGGCAAAGCCTCTTCCTTACAGGATCCAAAGATTAGCGTTATCAGAAGTATGGTAGTGAGTCTCATAATCATTATAATAACGTGACATGTACGCGTTCTATTCTCCGTTTGGTCACAGCAACAATTTTAAATTTAAATTGTCCAATAACTATTTCTTTATCTTTCTTCGGTATCCTGCCAAAATGATTGAGTAGTAATCCAGCCAATGAGTCTGATTCATGTCTATAAGCATCAAAAGCTTCTTTGTCGACATTGATTAATCTGGCAACGTCATTTAGGAGAGTTTTACCTTCGAAGATGTAATTACGGTCATTGATTTTGACATAGTCTACTTCTTCTTCATCGTCAAATTCGTCTTTGATTTCTCCTATGACTTCTTCGACGATATCCTCTAAGGTGATGATACCGGCACTACCCCCAAACTCATCCACGACGATGGCCATGTGCATTCTTTTCTTCTGGAATTCTTTCAAGATATCATCTATCTTTTTAGACTCAGGGACGTATACAACGTTTTCGCGTATGTGCTGCTGCCAATTATAGGTGTTATCCTCTTGCGAAAAACCCAAAAGATCTTTTGCGTATAAGATGCCTATGATCTCATCGAAGTCTTCTCTATATATGGGTATTCTGCTGAAGCCATTGTCTTTTATCATGGACATGATGGCTTTAAATCCTTCTTTCTCTTCTGCAGCGATGACATCTACTCTAGCTTTCATAACCTGCTTTGCAGACACATTACCAAATTTGATTATTCCTCTAAGGATGTCAGCCTCTTCAGACTCTTCTCCGCCACTTACAGTTAATTCGATGGCTTTGTCCAGCTCTTCCTTACTGGTATCATCTATGCCCGTCCTTGAGGCAATGAATTTAGATTCCATCCAAGCTGACCAACCGACTAGCAGACTGCTGACAGGTCTGAAAAATCCAGAAAGGAATGACATTGGTCTGGCCATCATTTTGGCAAAAGAGAGATTGTTGATGTTGGCATATATTTTTGGAGCGACCTCTCCAAATAGGACAAGCAAGAATGTCACACCAACTACGGTGACTAGAAAATTGACTATTCGCCCAAGCGTCATAGCTTCACCAGGAATAATCTGCCCTAGGGCTTCTCCAAGTTGTTTGAGCACCTCATCTCCGAGTAAACTCCTGATCAGATAGTCAGAGAGTATCACAATGCCAATATTGACAAAGTTGTTGGTGATCAGAATGGTGGCTAATAAGTGTCTGGGCTTTCGCCTTAATTTGAGGACCTTCTTATTTGATTTATTGTCATCCTTCTCTAAGTTTTCAAGGTCATTAGGTGACAATGAAAAGAAGGCTACCTCTGAGCCTGATATAAGCGCCGAGCAACACAACAAGAGTAATAAACATAGTATAGTTCCCGATATAGCCCATATCGTCAATAAGAAAGAAGAAAGTGGTAAAAATGCCAGTATGTATTGGGAGGGCTCTGGGTCCAATTTTTAGTTTTTAGTTATCCAAGAGTGGCTTCTTTGTTTGTCAGAAAGGTAGGTCGTCATCATCTGCTGGCACAGCTTTTTTTACAGGCTCAGCTGTGGATACGTTATTGGCTGGGGCTTGAACTTTGCTGCTAGGAAACTCATCACCTGCGCTAGGGAAATTATTAGATTGTCCCATCCCTGATGATTCTCTTCGTTCTAGTGAGCGCAATACCCTTGCTACGACATCTGTAGAATATCTATCATTACCATTTTGATCCTGCCATTTTCTTGTGGACAGCTTGCCTTCTATGTACACCATACCACCTTTTTTAAGGTAGTTTTCAGCTCTTTCAGCTAATCCTCTCCAAGCGACAATATTATGCCACTCCGTTATTTTCTGCCACTCTCCCGACTTGTCTTGGTAATTTTCGTTTGTTGCAACAGAGAATTTGGCCACTTTACTGCCATTTTCCAAGGTTCTAATTTCAGGGTCTTGTCCAAGATTACCTACAATAATGACTTTATTTATCATCCTTCAGATTTCATTTATAGTTATATAAAGATATTAAAAACTATGTATAATCTACGGCACACTTTAAGACCCTTTCTCTAAGAGATTTTGGCCTTCATTCTCCAGAAATTGGTTAATAATGCGAGGCCAGGCAAGTTGACTAAGTTCGGAGACACTCATTTTCCTACGATGAGTCACCCATTTTGACTTGATTCTAACCGAGATCCGATGGATATGGAAGAATCCCGTTATCTGCTGATGAGTCAAATGCTGCTTATATGGTCCATATACGGTAGACTTTACCTTTTGATTGCCAATATCAAGAACGTCGTGCAGTCTGCTTTCATGGTTGGCGTTGGTCACTTCCTCCATTGGAAACTGAAACAGACCTTGCCAAACATCTTGTGGTCCACGTTGCTCTACAAGTGTTTTCTCAGCGCTGTCTACAATAATGTGATAATGAAAAAGACGTTTCTTTTTTTTGATTTTTTTTGTACGTACAGGAATTTGTGATACTTGATTTTTTTGGTAAGCATTACACTCAATTCGGAGAACGCAATGCCCGCACTCAGGTTTTTTGTAGGTGCAACAGAGGGCACCAAATTCCATAATCGCTTGGTTAAATTCTGCTGGATCAGCAATATCCTGCATGCGCTGTGCCAAGTCTTTAATTTTGTTTTTTGTGATTGATGTATCTATAGATTGCTTTATACCAAAGAACCGACTAATCAGCCGCAACACATTTCCATCTACCACCACATATGGGAGACCGTATGCAAAGCTGCCAATCGCGGCAGCACTGTATGGACCGATACCTTTTAGACTTAGAATATCATCATACGATGATGGAAACTCTCCACCAAATCGATGCATAATATCATTAGCGG
>CAZPUF010000278.1:0-3313 GCA_964589705.1 uncultured Saprospiraceae bacterium
GACGACACTATAGGAGGTAAACGGCTCTTAATCGTGTCGCTCCTAGCGGAGCTTAGTTGTGTTTTATCGTTTTTGAATTACAAAGATTTCGCTCCTACGGAGCTATACCTTTTTGTAAGATAACGGCGACATCCCAGAAGAGAACGACGAAGAAAGTCCCTATAGGGACGAAACCTTTGCTACATAGGAGCGATACAAAAGTCCGGCAAAGAAGATCTGTCAGCAATAAAGAAGTCAAGTTAAGGACGACACTATAGGAGGTAAACGGCTCTTAATCGTGTCGCTCCTAGCGGAGCTTAAGTTGTGTACTATATTTGAATTACAAAGATTTCGCTCCTACAGAGCTATACCTTTGTGTAACATAACGGGCGACATCCCAGAAGAAAACGACATAAGAAAGTCCCGTTAGGGACGATATCTTAGTAACAAGAAGTGGTCAGAACAATGACAGAGCTCCATAGGAGCGGCACAAAAGAAACCGACAATAGAGTAAGTCCCATTAGGGACGACACCATAAATAGAATAATGAGCTGAATTGCGACAGAGCTCCGTAGGTGTGACACAGAAGAGGAGCGGCTGACATTTTTTTGTCTCCATGGACAATATCGAGCAAATATTACAGTTAAATTAACGTGAGCAGAACAATATTCTGCTAACAGGGCAAAAAGTAGTTAATTTTATAAGCAGTTATAGAGATATCATATGATGTCAACTAGCTATAGCTGTACCATTACTCATATTTAAAAATCAGTGTTATGCAACGCATTCCCTTGACGTTAATGTTTCTGACATTAATTGGGCTGTCATGTCTTACAGCTCAGAATACCCAAAGCACATTTATTTACTTTCAAAGCGATGAGTCTAACCTTGATCAAGAAGATCATCATCAACTTAATGGCTTACTCAGTGAGTTAGAATCTCATTCCACCTACCAGATCGATATTATTGGACACACAGATCAGGACGGGTCTGATGGTTATAACGAGCAATTGGCGGATAAGAGAGCACAGCAGACCTATGATTACCTTATTGGTCTAGGAGCCCCGGAATCTGTATTAAGCCAGAAAGCCATGGGTGAGCGGGCCTTGGTAAGTAGTGACCTGACAAAGGATGCCAAGCAAAAAAATAGACGAGTCGAGCTACAATACCGGTTTCAAGATTTTGAGACTATAGATGACTTGACCCAGCAGATTAGTGAGACAGAAGCACCAATTCAAAATTTTACCGTTACAGAGGGTAATCAACTAATTGACTTGGAACATGGTGCCAGTATCTATGTACCTAAAGACGCCTTTGTATATGCTGACGGTTCTCTTGTAACTGGAGAGGTAGATATTGAAGTCATAGAAGCATATAAGATGACCGACTTCATGGCTCATGGACTGATAACACAAAGTCACGGAGAGATGCTAGAGACTGGAGGTATGCTCTATGTCAATGCAACTGCTGGTGGTGAACCGGTGCAGATAGCAGAAAACAGATCCATAGAGATTATCTACCCAGTGCAGCAGGTAGAAGATGGCATGGAATTATTCTATGCAGAAGAGTCAGAAGATGGCATCGTGTGGACACCTACAGAGACTGAACTGCGAACTACTCAGGTCAAGAATGATCCAATCATGATAGACCTTGATGAGATAGCCAACTATGATTTTGGACGGGTAGAAAAACCAATTCTTCAGTTTGAAGATATGCCTGACAGACCAACCTATGGTGATATGCCATTCCCGCCATCAGCTAAGCTTTATTCCCCTGAGAGATACAAAGAGCTATATGCTAATTACGAAAAGAATCTTGACACTTGGCATCATCGTAAACCATTCTACGAAGAAGAATTGCGACAATGGAATAAAGAAGTAGATCACAGATTAGATGAGATCAATGATTATCGAAATACCTTACTGGAAACGAAATACAAGATTAAGCTTATCACGGCGCTCAAGGGGTTAGATAAGATGAAAGGAAGACGAGCACCAGCTGAATTGATTAAAAGAATTTTCTCCTTTATCAATAAGCCAATGCAAATCAATGTAGATGACAGAGCGATGTACCTGGAAGCTTTTGGCAATCACACCAGAGGATTGATTAGTGAAAGAAACCTAACTATAAATAATCTAGGCTATAAAGTATATCCAAAGAATAGCGAATTCTACACGGACATCAGAAAGCTCATATTCGAAGCCGAGAAGCGTGTGTTGGAAAAAAGAATAGCTGAAGGTGGGACGATAGATCGTAAAAATTTCAGTAGTTACATCGCCAATATTAGTCAACTTGGATGGATTAATTGTGACAGATTTTTGCGATCAGGAAAAGAATTAACAGATATAACTGTGGAGAGAACACCGGAGGGTACGAAAGTCTATATTATCTATAAGAATATTCGAAGTTTCCTAACAAAGACATCTCGAAGCAATGAAGTGACATTCAAAAGTTCACCTATAGGAGAACCAGCAAAACTCATTGCTGTGAAATTAATGAATGGAAAGCCACAAATGGCTGTCAGAGATATTACTATAGAAGCAGACCAGTATGTCTCATTGGATTTCTTTCCAGCACAATTGACCGACGTGAGAGCAGAACTCAATGCTGTAGACCCAATCCTAAATAATAATAGGACTCAGCCATCCTACGATTTGAGCCTTAAGGTCTTTCCTAATCCGACAACTGAAATCTTTACTGCAGATATATCACCTATAGATAAATTAAACGAACTAGCCATCTATGACCTATCGGGACAACTTATGAAAACTGTAGATACATCTAATACACGTCAAGGCATATCCGTCTCAGACTTCTCTAACGGAACCTATGTTGTCTCTGCTGTTTTTGAAAATGGACAACGAGCCACAGAGCGGGTGGTGATACAGAATTAAATAAGAAAAGATTATTCTAAGAAGTACTTGTCAAATAAGGGGGATGACTAAATGAAGTTGTCTCCCTTTTTTATTTCTTCTAACCTTGACCTACACCCGCACACACTTCTTCTTCATCCACGATACTACTTAGTACATTCCTAAATGTCCGAGTAGTTACATATGGAAAATAATAAATTGGATTTTTTGAAATAAAAAGTATATTTAAAGTAACAACTATCAGAGTAGAACTAAAAAGAGAGTCCACGTCTTCCATACGAAATGGAAATGCAGACCCTCAACTCTTCACTAAAAGAGACTGCAAAATTACGACTTCTCACTTTAAGAGTTCATCTGACTTTATAATTATTTTATTACTAAAAATAAACAGATGAAGAAATTTATTAGTCTTTTATTGTTAATTGGTGTATTTAGTACATACTTGAATGCGCAGTGTCCAC
>CAZPUF010000279.1:0-3308 GCA_964589705.1 uncultured Saprospiraceae bacterium
CAGTAAAAGCATTATAGGCATTTATCCAATAAGCCATTGTCTCTGCACTTGACCAATTCTTGCCAGGAGGATGAGTAGAAAGTTGATGCAAATATTTGTCTAATGCCACACTATCCTGAATGAAGCCTTTGTAATTAACTTGACCTTGAATAGTTACGTGCTTGGTCAAAAGCGCAGTCCATTCATCATGGCTGACAGATCTAGAATGTTCTATTGTTATCTTATTAACCGCGACGGTGCTTCCTTTCATCTTTTTAATGGTGTTCAATATCTTGAAGCCAAAGTCATTCAGGCTCATGTTGTTATATTTTGCATATCCAAAAGCCACAACAATTAAACTCAATAGAATCAGAATTATTTTACGTTTAAGCATATCTCATTGATATTGGCTTATTCATGATGTCATTATCAGCTATCGACTCAGTTTCTTCCTTAACATTAATCTACTAGCTAGCCTTATTACCAATTCTTGATCCTTAGTAAAGATGTGTTCTTTGAGATAGCATGGTTTATAATATGACATGTAATTGTTGAGAATTGGATTATATTTATTTCCTTTCTTATCCTTAAACCCGACCATTTCACAAGTGGCATGATTAACATAAATCTCATATACCGCACCTGGATCAGGTGGGGTGTCACATATGAGATCTCCTGCTTTAGTGCAGCTATGAGGAGCAAAATTATCTTTGCCAAACAGCCTTTCCTCGAAGGTATGATATAGTCCAAAAAAATGACCAAACTCATGGGCTACAATTTTAGGATTATTTAGATCAAATTGACTAAGGACAAGATTATTGGCTCTACTTGAAAGTATATATGAAAACCCACCAACTCTGGAACAGCTGATACTGTTATCAGTAATTTGGCAAAACTCTTTTTGATGATCAAGAATAAATACCGTGATCATGTCTGAGATATCATAGGTAGAAGAAAAAGTATCGTACAATTGGTATGCATTGCTGGATAGGTCTTCTAACTTTACTTCTGATTGGATTTGTGTGACATTTTCCTTACTGAAGAGAACGCCTGTATTTCTAAAAGCATAGTTTAGGTCTTTTACAGCTTTATCTATTTTGGCATGTTTGGACGCATCTATAGTGACTATAGTGTCTGATACATAAGTGAATCGAAGAGGAAAATTGATCAGTTCGAAATCTAGGGCTGACCTAACCACAGTATCATTCATTAGATTATCATACAAAAGCGTTTTATTCTCAGTGTGTATAGAGGGATCACAATTAATAATACACCACGCTTTCTCTTCATTATCCTGACCTTGGAGTATTCCAAAGCAAAATAGGAGGGTGAAGAGTATACTGATTTGTTTTATATGCATTATTTGGGGTTATTTTTGATAGACTTCACTAACAGATTATGTATAGTCCTTAGCTTCTAATTAAGACCATAATTTAGTCTTTTTTGTTGAGCCATTTGGAGAAATAATGTATAACACGGAGAGGAACTATATAATTTGAGCTAATCTTTGGCATTATAATATTTCTGTAAGACATAGAATGCCTTTTTTCGCTCACCTTTTTCAGAGATCAGACCTTTGCGATTGTAATCCTCCTGTATTTTGGGTAAGACCCTTCTTGGAGACTTAAAATCACTTAGTATCCATGGAGATATACCTCTGAGTTGATCTATGTTGTCTATCATCTTTAAAGTCTCTTGGTAGAGATATTCTTGATACTCCTCTGTCCATCGGTCATCTTTATCGCCATGTAGCCCATATTTGGCACCAGCGCCAAATTCTGATATTATGACTGGTTTGTTTTGAGATATATGCCATTTAATTTTTCGGCACTTTTCTATATTACCATCATACCAGCCTATATATTGGTTGAAGCTGAGGATGTCTACTGTACTTGCAAAAGGGTCGTCTATAGTTCTTGTAAAGGGATCATTGTTATGGTTGCTCTGCTCCAGTGCTGCACTGATTAGGCGTGTGTTGTCTTTTTGTCTTGTAAATGCAGCCAGTTTATTAAGAAACGTCAATCTAGCTTCGCTATTCGGTGTCTCATTGGACATGGACCAGATTATAACACAGGCTCTATTTTTGTCTCTGTCCACTACTTCCGACATTTGATTTTCCGCATTAGCGTAAGTGTCATTGTTATCCCAGTCTATTGTCCAATATACTGGATTCTCATCCCAGACTAGCATTCCCATCTTATCTGCCAACCTTATCATGTGCTCATTATGAGGATAGTGCGCCAAGCGTACAAAATTGCATCCTAATTCTTTTGCTCGCTGTAGTAATACTTTCGCATCTTCCATCGAGTGACATCTGCCTCCTCTTAGAGGACTTTCTTCATGGATAGAAATTCCCTTTAGAAATATGCTTTTGCCATTAAGTAGGATGTTGGGACCTTCTGTAGTAATTGTCCTGAATCCAATTTGATCTGAAAGGAAATCTTCTTGAGTGCTAACTTTAACGTCATATATATGTGGAGATGATACAGACCAGTAATTGATTTTTTGGCAAATAATATTGATGGTGGCATGTCCTCTTTCGTCTGTTATGAAATTAGCATCGATACTAAGTTCAGGGATAGAAATATTGACAGACTTTGAGGCCGCAGCTGGTCCATCCAATTGCACATATCCTTTGATTACCTCCCGGGCATTATTATCTAATTGAATCTGATAGTCGTCTATATATGTTTCACTTGTCTCTATGAGTTTAACATCTCTAGTGATGCCACCGTAATTCCACCAATCTGTATTGAGAGTAGGCACTCCTTCTTTTCGTCTAGTATTGTCCACCTTGATGACAATATGATTTTCTTTCTCTTGCAAATATTTTGTAACCTCATAACTGAATGGTGTGAATCCGCCTAAGTGCTTCCCTAGTTTCTTGCTATTGATATAAACATCGGTCTCATAATTTGCAGCACCTATACGTAAAAAGACTCTGTTGGTGTTTTTGTTCTTTTGATAGTCAAATGATTTTTTGTACCAGATACTGCCTTCGTAGTAATAGAGCTTTTCCTTTTGAGAATTCCAATCACCTGGAACCTGAAGACTATCCATGAGATCAAAATTGTACTCAACTAAATCTGCTTTTCCCTCTCTTTTCGCATTGGTAAAGAAGGCGCCTTTGCCAGGATGTGATTGATTTTCAAAAGGTTCATATCTATAATTATAGAACCCATTCTCGTAAGGATCAACTATATAATTCCAATAGCCGTTGAGTGAGATACATTCTCTATTGTATGCATTGACTATGGTGGCTCGCTGGGAGAAACCAAGCGTAGATGTTAGAATAAATATTGAAAGGAGAGTAAATTTTATCATTATAC
>CAZPUF010000280.1:0-3304 GCA_964589705.1 uncultured Saprospiraceae bacterium
AAAGTAAAGGAAGTCTGAACGTTTCAAAGTTTTTAGTTAAAGAACTATCATTAAGTAACTTATGCAAATGCTACACCGTAATAGAGGTGTGACTAAAAAAAGAAAATAACATGAAAAGTAATCTAATTGCAATTGCAGTATTCATATTTACGGGTGTATCTGTTTCAGCCCAGGAATCACTAATCGCAGATATCATGCAAGTGGACGCGGTAAATTTAACGATTGGAGAAGAGGCACAGAAAAAAATAGAAGAGTATGAGACATCATATACTGAGGAATTGGGCAAACTTGACGAACTATTGGGTAAGCAGGGTGAAGACTATGCAGCTGAGGTGACTAAGCTGATAGAAGGATTTACTGGGTCTATGGAAAAGGGTGAAGAGCAATTAATCATAAATGAGAAGCAGAATGTGACAACCATGACAAATGCTAAAACCTTCACTTTACTAAAGGACAAGAAAAAGTCTATCCAGGACTTTGAAAATAAAATGAATATTCAGCTAAGAGGATTGCCTAAGGAGATAATGAAAGAAAAGGATAAAGAGCTCAAAGACTTAGTAGAAGACTACAGATCTAAAATTAAAGAAGAGTTTAGTGCCAATCAGAGAGTCGTTAAGGCTTTTAAAGCAACAGAGCACATTACTAAGACAGACGTAAAGGATATGCCATCTACAGATGGTGGATCTGACAATTAAGCTGCAAATAGATAAATATTGAAAAGCCAGTGCATGAGTTGTGCTGGCTTTTTTGTTTTATATGTTATAAACGAACAAAAAAATGGCCACTCAAGAAGCAGCCATTATTAAATTGTAAAAGTGTTTTAACTAGTCGATAGGGTATATTATTCAGGAACATTTGAAGGGTTAAGAAGGTCATAGAACTGATCTAGTTTTGGCAGTATGATGATGCGTGTTCTTCTGTTAATAGCTCTGCCATCACTTGTTCCATTATCAGCTAATGTATTGTATTCTCCTCTCCCTGCTGCTATCAGACGATTAGGATCTACATTGTATTCTTTCTGTAAAGTCCTTACAACAGCTGTTGCTCTTTTTACACTTAAGTCCCAATTATCTTCAAGACAGCTATTTCGGATAGGCACATTATCAGTGTAACCCTCAACCATCACCTCCAAATCTGGTCTAGATTCTATGATCTTAGCAATTTTGCTCAGTACTTCTTTTGCCCTTGGAGTAATCGTTGATTTACCGCTGAAATACAGCATCTTATCGGACAGGTTGACGTAGACAACAGTTTTGTCCACTTTGATATCTACATCGTTATCTGCTATGCCTTGAGAAAGAACACTCTTTAAATTAACCGCTAGAGCAAGATTTATCGAATCAGCTTTTGATTTAGCTGCTTGCAATAAGTGGATATATTCATCTCTTTTCTCTAATTGACCTAGTGTTTCCTTGATGTTTTCATTTGCGGATTGAGAAAGTACTGTCAAATCACCTACCTGATCTAACTGTTTGTCTCTATGAGATTGGCAATCGGCCAGTTGGTCCTTTAGGTCCTTTAGCTGCTCCTGACGTACCGTGCCTGAACTATTAAGACTTTCTTTCTCAAGTCTGCATTGGTTCAGAAGGTCCATAGTTTTACTGAGTTGTTCTCCACAATCTCCAAGTTGTTTATTAGCAATAGCTAAATCTTTCTGATGAGTTGCTTGTAATTCTGCAATTTTCTTTTTGCTGACACAAGATGTACTTAGTACACTCACTAGTGCCAATAAGCATAATGGATTTGACAATCTCATATAATAAGTTTTTAGAATATGTTATTTGCAATATTAATACCAACTTCTTGAGCAAGGGATTGCTCATGGGTAGTCTTTTAGATTCCTAGGTATAAAACGTTGAGGAAACGGAAAATATTCCAGGAAAATAAAAATCAAAGGTAATCCTATGACAGACTTACCCTTACAATTCTGTTATGCGATTATTAGTGCTGGTACTTAGAAAAGATCAGTGAAGTAAACTCATTTCTACTTTTTTCTCTAATTCCTCCACGGTATCTCTGAAGACATCGTCCGTATCCATTAGGTTTTGGACGGTTTTGATTGAGTATATAACCGTACTATGATCCTTCCCTCCGAAATTATGACCTATAGTCTTTAACGAACTTTCGGTAAAGTTTTTAGCTAAGAACATTGATAATTGTCTTGCAATAACTATGTCTCGTTTTCTGGTCTTGCTATTGAGTTTCTCAAGTGGAACGTCGAAGTGTTCAGCGACTAGCTTTGCTATATTGTGGACGGATACAGTCTTGTTTTCCTGAGTGATAAACTTCTGGACTACTTCTTTGGCAAGATTGATATCAATCTCTTTGTCATTAAGATTGGCATGAGCCATCAGTGAAATAAGCACACCTTCTAGTTCACGTATATTTTTCTTGATATTGAAACAGATATATTCCATTACCTTTTTGGGAACCTTTTGAATGTCTTCTCCAATTTTCTCTTCTAATATAGCTAAACGCGTTTCGAAATCAGGTGGTGTAATATCTGCCGTCAGTCCCCACTTAAATCTATTGATCAGCCTTTCTGATACACCCTTCAAGTCTTTTGGAGGTTTGTCCGAGGTAAGAATTATCTGTTTGTTGGTTTGCTGTAATTGATTGAAAATGTTGAAGAATATATTTTGAGTTTTTTCTCTTCCAGATAAAAATTGGATGTCGTCCACTATTAGTGTATCTATTAATCCAAAATAAGTAATAAGATCATCCATTGTCCCATTCTTAATTGCATTAACAATTTTGGTAGTGAATGCTTCCGTTGTTATATATAAAGCATTATGATTAGGGTCTTGCTCTAATATTGAGTTGCCAATAGCATGTGCAAGGTGAGTCTTGCCTAGCCCTACGCCGCCATATATGACCAAAGGATTAAAGGCTGTACCTCCTGGTTTTTTACTTATAGCTTCACCAGCGGAGCGACCTATCTTATTACAATCGCCTTCTATGTAGTTGTCGAATCTATATTTTGGATTAAGATTGTTTGATACCTTCAATTTCTTCAGGCCTGGAATCACAAATGGATTCTTGATGACTTTGGTGTCAATAGGTGGCTTCTCCTGAACCTTATTCGTATTGTCGAGAACGATTTTATATTCTAGACGACCACTTGGACCTAGAATTTGATAAATTGACTTTTTTAGGATATTTAAATGGTGCTCTTCTATCCAATCGTAGAAGAATTTATTAGGGACTTGTATTGTTAATACGCTGTTTTCATGTTTAATGGCTTTGATGGGTTTGAACCATGTATTGTAGCTTTTTTCGTTTATGTTTTTCTTTATAATAGAGA
>CAZPUF010000281.1:0-3301 GCA_964589705.1 uncultured Saprospiraceae bacterium
TGACCATTAAAACAGGCATTTGTTACACAAAACGGCTATATTGAACACTATAATGGTCATATATGTTTGATATAGTAGAAATCAAGGACGTCAAAAGAGAGTTAGGTTTTTTGGTTAAAGCCTTGCGGAAACAAAGAGGCTTATCACAAGTCCAATTAGCCAAATCTTTAGATGTTTCCAGAACAACGATACAGAACTTAGAGCTGGGCAAAAATTTTACCGTAGATACCATCTTAAAAGTCCTCAAGGAAATGGACTTACTTACCCAACTTAATAGTGAGATAGCGCAGGCAAAAAATCATGTCATTAATTCGAAATCAATGTATTAATGGCCGCTAACAATATTATAAATGTCAATCTATTCGGACAAGAAATAGGGAGAATAGGATTAGAAGAAAACGGCAGAAGATCTTCATTCCAATTCAATCCTACTTATCTGGAAAGCAATACACTCAGGCATATATTTCCGCAGACAGGTATCATAAAGAGAACGGAACATGTGCAGATGTTCAGTCAGTATGACAATGATACATTCAGAGGCATTCCTCCACAATTCGCAGACTCACTCCCTGACGTGTTCGGCTCCATTATATTCAAAGCCTGGCTGGATAGCAAAGCACAAAAAGAGATAACTGTATTAGAGCAATTAGCCTATGTGGGAAAAAGAGGCATGGGAGCTATAGAATATAGTCCAACTAAGGCACTGCCAGAAAATGCCACTATAGACTTAGACGAAATAATCAGTTTGCTCAAAGAAGTGCTGGACCTAAAAAAGACAACTCATCAAAAAAATCTTGGCAGCCAGGCCTTAATAAATATTTTCAAGATAGGCACCTCTGCAGGAGGCGCTAGACCAAAGATCCTAATCTCAGAAGAAAAAGAGACTGGCAAGGTGGTCCCAGGAGATTTGGTCGCCTCAGATAAATACAATCACTATCTCGTCAAACTGGCCATCGACGACAACACAAATTATCCTAGAGAAATAGTAGAATACTGTTACTACCAAATCATAAAAAAGATTGGGATAAGAATGATGGATTCCAAACTCATAGAAGGCAAGCATTTTGCAACCCTACGTTATGACAGACAAAACGGTGCAAAGAAACATGTACTGACGGCATCAGGAATTACTGGCTGGGATTTCAAAAGCCCAACGCATTCTTCTTATGAAAACTTATTTAAATTAAGTTCATTCTTAAAAATCCCCCACTCTCAAGTAGAAGAATTATTTAAAAGAATGGTATTTAATGTTATCTATGGAAATACAGATGATCATCTGAAAAACCACTCTTTTATCTATAACGAAAAAGGAGACAACTGGCACTTGTCACCTGCCTATGATATTACCTTTGCCCTTAACCCTGTGGTCAATATCAAAAACTCTAACAGGGCCCTTTCGATAAATGGTAAAAGAAATAATATCACCGCAGAGGACATCCTTAAGATAGCCGATGAATACACTATCAAAAATCCAGTTGGCGTTATTAAAACCATACAGTCATACAGAGACGAATTGATGGGCCTATTTGCAGCGCATGATATCCCTAAATCTATATCAGAAAAAATAAATGAACGCTTAATTAAACTCCTATAAATTATTCGCCCATTTGAAATAAAGACACTTAATCGAATTAAAATAATCCACAAGTAACGCCTCCAAAAATGATTAAAACTGATGCTAAATTTGACGCAGTGATGGATAACTATCCTGACTTTGTAAGAGATAAAATGCAGTTCTTAAGAAAACTGGTTCATGAATGCGCGGAGGAAATGCAACTTAAATCCCTTACGGAAACATTGAAATGGGGAGAGCCTAGCTTTGTAAATAAAGAAGGAAGTACTTTAAGAATGGACTGGAAAGAAAAGAAACCAGACCAATTTGCCATGTACTTTAGTTGTACAAGTCGACTTATAGAAACTTTTCAGTTGGTATTCGGTGATGCACTCAATTACGAAGGGAAGCGGGCCATCGTCTTTGGATTAGATGAAGAAATACCCGTAGAACAAATAAAGCAATGCATCAAAGCCACATTGCAGTATCACAAAGTCAAAAAAGAAAAGACTTTGGGACTATAAAAGGAAAAGACCAATAAATGAAGAAATCTGAGTAGACTGAGAGCGGTACTAGGTTTCGCAAGGTCCTTAGGGTTTGAAAATTCAGAATTGAAGCCATATGGCAGCCTTCAATTTTATAATTTATTAGCAAACTCACCATCAATGGTTTAAATATTTCATATTTTTATAATATGTTATAAATTAAACAATTATGAAAAAGCTAATTACATTCCTATTATTCTTCCAAGTATCTTTTCTTTCAGCCCAGTTCTGTGACATCGCCAACGGAGACTTAGAGGTATGGGAAGATGTATCAGATATAGTGGAGCTCAGTGAACCGTTACCTCCAGAAACTATTCTGCTACCTGAAGGATACTTCGGTTTTCTAAGATTCTTATTTTCAGCGTTGGGAGATATTTTAGGTGGATTAGCTGGAGATGAGTTATTTGACTTTGCGGAGGATCTGTTCGGCGTCGATAGAGTCACTGATGCTACCAGTGGCCAATTTGCCTTGCAGTTAGGTGGTGATGAGAATCTACCATTAGCCGACCTCATAGGCGTTTTTGATTGTAGTCTCGCTATTCCCGATACGTTCTATATTGATGTCAGACATGTAGGTAATGGAACAGATACGCTATTTATCCAAGGTTCATTAGGTCCAGATTCAGAAATACCCTTTGATACTTTGACGCTTATAAATGATGTTGCGGCTTCTTTTAGTCACACTCTAGTAAGCAACCAAGATACAGAATATGAGACGCTGGCTATTCCAGTGGTGGACCATGAAAATGGGATAAATTCAGATACACTTATCCTATTTATGCTTGTCTCAGGGGACCAAGAATTTCTTGCTTCAGGAGAACTGAGTGCCTTTAGGCTGGATAATTTGAGATTTAGAAATGGTAATGTACTCGCCTTAGATGACTTCGACTTAAGTGGACATTTTGCGTCTTCGCATAATTATATTCAAATAGAAAATAGCGCAGCTGGAAGTAATGACGAGGTAACTTTAGAAAGAAGTGAATCGGTTGAAGGTCCGTATGAAACTATCTATAAGCTAGAAGACAGATACGCCGAAGTGTATAAAGATTATAGGATAGAAGAAAACACAGTTTATTTCTATCGGGCCAAAGTAACTGACTTACTAGGAGAAATATTCTATACTGATTTACTAAGTATCAGTACACAGGAAATAGACCAAGCAGTCACCCTAGATATAAATCCAAATCCTATTAGTAGTGAAGGA
>CAZPUF010000282.1:0-3280 GCA_964589705.1 uncultured Saprospiraceae bacterium
AAAATGATAAGTAATCTAGAAGAAAAGACAGGAAAGAAACTGGCAGAGTGGGTGGATATAGTCAACAAGAGCGGGGAGGAGAAGCATATGGCTAAAATAAAATTTCTGAAGGAAAATCATGGACTCACGCATGGTTACGCCAATCTCATAGTACACACAGCTAAAGAAGGAAAAGTGCCAGGCTTAGATAAGAATGAGACGTCGAATGATGCACTAGTAGATGCACAATATGAGAAAAAGCCTGACCTCAAGCCCATCTACGACAAGCTAGTTGCTGCGCTTAGTAAATTCGGTACTGATGTGGAAGTCGCGCCTAAAAAGGCTTACGTCTCTATGCGACGAAAGAAACAATTTGCTATCATCCAACCTTCTACCAAGACGAGAGTAGATGTCGGTATCAATCTCAAAGGAAAAGAAGTATCCGATAGACTAGAAAGTTCAGGTAGTTTTAATAGTATGGTGAGTCACAGAGTCAGGATTTCCAATGCTAAGGAAGTGAATAAAGAACTGCTTGGTTGGTTAAAGGAGGCTTATCAAAACGCAGGATAGCGACTGAACTGAGTAAGTTATGTAACTTGTGCTCCTTTTAGAAAAATAAGTAAAAATATATAAAAATATAAAGCATGTCAGCACTAGACAAAATAGATCCAGCACTCATCAATATGGGAATGGCCGATGCCTCATTTGAGAGCGATACCAAAATTATAATCCATACTAGAAAGGGGGATATTAATGTGACCCTATTTGGGACGAAGACACCTAAGACCGTCTACAATTTTTTAGAATTAGCCAAGGCCGGTTACTATGATGGTCTAACCTTTCACAGAGTTATTCCAGACTTTATGGTTCAAGGAGGCTGTCCTATGGGAACAGGCACAGGTGGTCCTGGTTACAAGTTTGGAGATGAGTTTCATCCTGAATTGAGACACGATACGCCAGGCGTTCTCTCTATGGCTAATGCAGGACCGGGGACGAATGGAAGCCAGTTCTTTATCACACATGTAGAAACAGGCTGGCTGGATGGTAAGCATACAGTTTTCGGAAAAGTGAATAGTGATGCAGACCAAGACGTGGTTAATGATATCCGCATGGGAGATGATATCATCTCTGTAGAAATTGTGTCCTGATAAAAACACCTACTCTTATGCGTATAACTCAATCCACCAAGGATACTGACTTAAACGATATACTAGAGCTCCAAAAACAAAATCTAAAAGATGCCCTCTCTCCTGAAGAAGCCATGAGGGAGGGCTTCATTACAGTACCACATACCTTTGAGGTGCTTGCAGCAATGAACAAGCCTTTTCCTCATACAATAGCGAGAGATGGAGAAACGCTTGCAGGGTATGCAATGGCGATGGAGACAAGTTTGCGTAATGCAATTCCTGTATTGGTTCCCATGTTTGAGCAAATAGACGCCTGCATCGTTGACGGTAAGCCTTTGTCTGAGGTAAACTATTTTGTGATGGGACAAGTGTGCATAGCAAAAGGCTACCGAGGTCAAGGATTATTTGCTAAGATGTATGATGATTTGTGTCAGCGACTTTCTATCCAGTATGACTACATAGCCACAGAGATTGCCGCAGATAATCTACGTTCTCAGAAAGCACATGCCAAATATGGTTTTGAGACCTTGTCCAGATATGAAGCAGATGGGGTAGTGTGGTTAGTGGTCGGAAAGTGGCTGTCAGGATTGTAGTCTGTTTGTGATAAGATACTCCATAGCGAACGTAGCGAATTATTGTATATAATTTAATATTGGCCTATCTTTATAGCACCATCCTTTGAGAATTTCCGATTCAACTTTCATCAATCAAGCTTCATCATTATGAAATATCTTATCACGTCTATTGCACTTCTATTCACTTCGTTATTATTTGGATACACAGTGTCTGATTCTATTATCACCAATGAGATAGATACGACTATCTGTGAAGGCGAATCTTTTAATGGCTACAGACAAGCTGGAACCTTCGTGGATACACTGACCTCCATAGGTGGTTGTGATTCCATTGTGACCACTATCCTAGATTTTTTTCCAGTTACAATTTTGAATTATTCAGTCTGTGAAAGTGACTTACCTATTGATGTTGATCCAGATATGGAGGATGAAAATGGTTGTGCTGTGCTTGTTAATATTATAGTAATTCAGAGTCCAACTTCGTTCTTAGATGTGACTATTTGTGAAGGGGAATCCTTTGAGGGATATACTGAGAGTGGCACTTTTGTAGACACTATAAGTACAGCAAATTTTTGTGATTCTATCCGTATACTTAATCTAAGGGTTATAGAAGTCATAACCACAGAAGAGGTAGTATGTGATAGTGATAACCCACCAGGAATTTTCAAGGTTCTTATTCCAAGTTCCTTGGGGTGTGACTCTTTATTAATTTGCCAAACAATTATAGAGGCGCAACCTGATAGTTTTGAAGAAGAGACTATATGTGAGGGTGACACCTTAGCGTGGAGAGGTGAGTTGCTCACAGAAGATAGCCTTTATACATTCGTTATGCAAGATTCAAATGGTTGCGATTACAAAGAATATCTAACACTGAATGTACTATCCGCTGGAGATTGCTCTAGTTCCACTGAGGACTTTGACGAAAACTCATCTATAATCTTATATCCTAATCCAGTCCAATCTGAAATAACAATTGATATGTCATTATTACTATCGGGGATGAAGACAATAGAAATTATAAATGCTTCAGGCGCCAGTCTAATTCAAGAAAAAGTGGATGCAAGAACAGTGACATACAATGTTGCTGACTTTCCTATTGGGACATACTTAGTCAAGGTGATAGACAAGAATCAAGAATTTGTTGTTCAAAAATTTATGAAGAATTAGATGCCTATAAGAAACATTGTCTTTGATCTAGGTGGGGTGCTTATAGATTGGAATCCAAGGTACGTCTATAGGCAAATATTTGATACAGAAGAAGAGGTTGACAATTTTCTATCTAATATCACAGTCATGGAATGGAATGTCCAGCAAGATGCAGGACGTACCTTATCTGAGGCTACTCAGATACTTATTGCCAAACACCCAAAATGGAAGAAAGAAATAGAAGCCTATTATGGAAGGTGGGAGGAAATGTTAGGTGGTCCTATAGATGGGACTGTGGATATATTGAAAAAGTGTGTGGATGATGAACGATATAGGGTGCTGGCACTCACCAATTGGTCAGCAGAAACGTTTCCAATAGCTCAGAAGCATTATGATTTTTTGTCTTGGTTCGAAGGGATAGTTGTATCAGGTGAGGAGAAGTGCATTAAGCCT
>CAZPUF010000283.1:0-3260 GCA_964589705.1 uncultured Saprospiraceae bacterium
TGGCAAAATCAGTTAATTAAAGCATGAAAAGACAAGCGTTGTTTTTTTTGGGCTTTGTAGTTATACTACTAAGCTCGTGTGGAAGGGAACAGTCAGGTGAATTGATAGGTGTACAAGATAGACCTAGCTGGCAAGGAATCAATCCCTTCGGTATGGTATATATCCCCTCAGGTACGCTAACCATAGGCCAAAGTGACCAGGACATATTTTCTACCCATACCCAAAGACCTAAATCTATATCTATTTCTGGGTTTTTCTTAGATGATACAGAAATCACTAATAATGAGTACAGACAGTATGTACATTGGGTGAGAGATTCTATAGCTCACACAATATTAGGTGACATCGAAGAAGATGATTACGGGAATGAGAGAATCATTTGGGATTATGAGCTAGATTACTCTCTAGAAGACTTAGATGAAATGTACTTCGAGGGAGATATGAAGTTATCAGACGCCGAAAGAACGTTAGATACTCGTCAATTCCAGTACAGTTATAAGTGGATAGATTGGCAAAAGGCTGCCCATAGTCCAGATTTAGTTAGATCTCAGCTACTTAATGAAAGAGAAGTAAATGCATATCCTGATACTTTAGTGTGGATACGTGATTTCTCCTACTCATATAATGAGCCTTATACTAGAAATTATTTCTGGCATGCAGCATTTGATGACTATCCTGTAGTTGGCATTAACTGGCAACAGGCAAAATCATTCTGTCATTGGAGAACACATATGTGGAATTCTAATAAAGGGGATGAGCCTAATACTGAGGAGTTTAGACTACCTACAGAGACGGAATGGGAATGGGCTGCAAGAGGTGGCAGAGTTATCGCTCCTTACCCTTGGGGTGGCTATTACATACGTAACGCTAAGGGATGCTTATTGGCTAACTTTAAGCCTGGTAGAGGTAACTATCCAGAAGATGGTGGTTTCTATACTGTTAAAGCGGATGCTTATTTCCCTAATGATTACGGCCTATACAATATGGCAGGTAATGTATCAGAATGGACAGAGACAGCTTACCATCCGAATGCATACCAGCACACACATGACTTGAATCCTGACATCAAATATGATGCAAAAGACGATGATCCTAAGTCATACAAGAGAAAGGTTATAAGAGGAGGTTCTTGGAAAGACATTTCATTCTATTGCCAAACTGGAACTAGAAACTGGGAATATCAAGATACAACTAAATCTTACGTAGGTTTTAGATGTGCATTGACCTTCTTAGGAAGATCTATTAATGACTTCTAATCTCAAATTGAACAGACAATATTTTATATAATCAGTTAATTACTAACTTTTAAACATCTAACTAATGAGTTTTATCAAATCTAAAGGATTTAAATATTTAAAAAACATGATCATTGGAGTCGGCGCATCAGTAGTAATGATCGGTGCTTTGGCTAAAATTCTATCTCACCCACTAGGTAATGTACTAATTACTGCTGGATTATTGACAGAAGCATTTTTATTTTTCATGTTAGGAATTCTTCCTCCTGAAAAAGACTATTACTGGGAAAAATTATATCCAGGCTTAGAAAATTACAGCTCAAATATATCTCCATTAACAGCTGGAGGCCTTGACGCAGGTGCTAGACCTTTGAATGCTGACTCTGTAGAAAACAACTTAGGCGGTATGCTTAATGAGTTGCAAAGTATGTCTACTAGTTTAGGAAGTCTTAAAGCGCTGCAGGAAGTAGACTTTACTGAAACTAAAGGTCAGATAGAAGGCATGAGTAATTTCTATTCTAAAATGAATGAAGCCATGCAGACTTTGAGTAGCACTGTAGATACGATGAATGAAGCTAGCGAAGATGCTAAAGAATATAAAAACCAGATGAGTTCATTGAATAATAATTTGAGTTCACTGAACCAGGTGTATGGCAATGTTTTGGGTGCTTTCAACAGACCAGCTTAATTCTTAAGGAATCATATTTTATAACTGAGTAAAAAAGAACGAATATGGCAATTCCAAAGGAACCCAGGCAATTGATGATTAATATCATGTACTTGGTATTGACAGCTTTATTGGCACTTAATGTATCAGCTGAGGTATTTAATGCTTTCAAATTAGTAGACAAAGGACTCCAGAAATCTAATAAAGCCTTAGATTCAAGTAATAATGGAATGGTAGAAGGGATAAGAGATGCTGCTAAAACTAAGGCCTCTCTAGCCACCTACGCTGAAAGAATAGATCCGATAAGAGCAAAGTCTAAAGAAATGGCTGAGTATCTAGACGGTATCGTAGTAAAAATGGTGTCAGAGAAAGGATATGTGAAGGATGAAAATGGTAATGATATCCCAGGCCAATTAAAAGGGGCAAAGGATTATGATGTTACTACCAGAACCTTGGTACAAGACTCTGATGGGACACCAGGTTTGGGCGCTGAAGTCAAAGAAAAATTACTAGGCTTTAGAGAGGAAATTAAGCAGTTTGTAGATGAAGCAGATAGAAATGCATTTGATAAAGAAATAGCAGTTCAGATTGATGATCAAACATGGAGAGATAAAGAAAAGAAAAGTTGGGAACATATGAATTTTGACCATATGCCTCTTCAAGCTGTAATTCCACTATTTAGCAAGTATATCAATGATGTAAAATCTACTGAATCTGCGGCACTTAACTATCTAGCAGGTAAAGTGGGCTCAGGTGGAGCTACAATTGTACTTGATAAGTATCAAGTCGTATCAGCTCCAGAGAAAAGTTATATAATCAAGGGAGAAAGATATAAGACTGACTTATTTTTAAGTGCTTCAGCTGGTGGTGACTCACAAACAGGTATCTCAATTGCAGTTAATGGTAAAAGATTACCTTTAAATAAAGAGGGGAATGCAGTTTATGATGTAGCTGCCAATACCAATGGTGAAAAAAGATATACTGCAACTGCCACGATTAAAGACCCTGTAACAGGAGAGACTAAATCCTTCAAGAAAGAATTCTCTTACGAAGTAGGTGAAAGATCTGTAGCTGTTTCTGCCTCTAAGATGAACGTTTTCTACATTGGTGTAGATAATCCAGTGGAGGTATCTGCTGCGGGTGTACCATCTAATAAGATTAAAGTGAATATGTCAGGTGCCGGTGGAGGTACTATTAATAGTGATGGCAAAGGTGGATATATCGTTAAAGTTAAAACGCCGACTAAGAAAAATGAATTCGCCAATATTAATGTAAGTGCTCCAGGCCTTGATGACAAGAAATTATTTAGAGTAAAAAGAATTCCTGATCCAGTACCGAAATTATCTAAGAGTAGAGGT
>CAZPUF010000284.1:0-3211 GCA_964589705.1 uncultured Saprospiraceae bacterium
GAATCAGGTGAGTATACGGCTACAAGACATATGATTGTGATTGAGTAATCATTTTTTATATATAACTACAACAATTACTACTCAGTGAGATCGAGTCAAGTTATTTAGAATCGTAGTTATTTTTCGTCTAAAGACCAGCTAGAAGTTTAGCTGGTCTTTTTTTATTGTATATCCTAGATCTGTAGACCCTGCTTCTTATTTACTCGAAACTCAAGGAAATATATTCTTCAAATAGTCAGCTATCTTGCAATCCTAATGCAACTAAGTAACATTCGTTGACGTAATGTTACGGCTGCCCAGTCCTTAATAAAGAAGAAATAACCTGTTTATGTGATTTTTTGTGATCATGATTTCTTTAACGAACTGAGGTATTTTATCACCTTATTTTTACAATTTTTAGCTAATAATTTTAGGTTTGCATAAATTAACATATTAGCATATTATGCTATACATAAACCCTACAAGTTGTATACAAAGCCTATCTATATGGGTATAATGCGGTAATCTGCATTAAATAGATCAAACTGTGGATTAAATTTTGATTTTTAAATAATGATGCGACTTTTCATACATATTATACTTCTAGTACTGGTTCTCCAAGGGAGATCAGAAGGAGATAATATTATAGGAAATGCTGCCTCAAAAGCTGTAGAGGAGCAGAAGTTGTTTGTCAAGTATATAGACACTATTTCGGAATTTCTTTACAAAGATGTTAATGTGGCACTCAATGCCTCTATGCAATGTCAGGAATTACTTTCAAAAGGGCTTGCCTTACCTGATAGTACCTATTTCAATTACGTTATCCAAAAGATTTATCTGCATCATAGTAATCTGAAGCCTATTGAAGCATTCAATGAAATATCGCGCTATGAAAAGCGATTGGATCAAATGGAGATAAGTCCAACTTCGCGAAAGACTTTCGATTATCTACATGGGTATACTCTAATGGAGTTAGGTCAGTGGGAGGCTGCAAAGAAGCGGTTTTACATTGATTTGAAAAACGGCTTAGGAAAAAAAGATACTTCATTGCAATTTTTTGCACAGTATTCTCTTGGTCAGATTTATAACCATCAGAAAGAATACAACATAGCTTTAGAGTATAATAAAAAAGCACTTAGTCTTATAAATGAGGATGCGAATAAGTCTTCACTAGTCTCTATACAAATAGAATTGGCGGAGACATTTGCCAATATGGAAAAGTACGATGCTTCAATGCAAGTACTGAACCAGGCCATTCAAATTGCAGAAGAAAATGACCTTGGTATTTTAGCATCTGACATAACCATTAAGAAAGGCCATATATATCTTAAGAGAAGAGAATTGCCAAAGGCCACTGAAATGTACAATAGGGTAGTCTTGGGTAATGAAAGTTCTAAGGATAAGGAAATATATAATCAGGCAAATGCCCTGTATGCTCAAATATTAGCTGCTAAGTCCGAATACCAGGAGGCATTTGATATGTACATGAAGTTAATAGAGGAAGTGGAACCGAATGACTTAGAAGCTAAGAAAGATCTAGTCTGGGAAGCTCAGGAATTGGCCCAAAAGAAAGGAGATTACAGATCCGCTTATCGATTGTTTACTGACTATAATAACATTACGAATGAAATAGACTCGAATAAGCAGTCTATACAAACCCAGTATTATAAAATTAAATTTGATATAGCAGCAAAGGAAAGAGAAAATGCAGCGCTATCAGCCAACTTGAAAAGTAAAGACCACGAAAGCAAGCAGCTTTATTTGTGGTTAGCCCTGTCTACTTTGTTTTTGCTTGGTCTAGTTGCAGCTTTTCACCAAAGACACAGTTACAGTAAGCAATTAGAATCAAAAGTAGAGGAGCGGACTGCAGAATTAAAAGATTCCATAAAATTATTGGATATGGCCAATTCAGAATTGACTGATTTCAATCGAATATTGTCGCATGATCTGAAAGAACCTTTACGAGGTATGATAGGATTTAGCCAATTACTACTAAAGGAACTAGATGATAAAAGTGCCAAGAGTCATGATTACTTAAACCATATAGTAAGAAGTGGTCATCAATTAGATCAATTGATAGATAGTGTAAATCTTTACCATAAAGCTAAAATCTGTGATGCAAAGGCAAAAGATACCTTTAATGTAAAGGATAAAATGAATGTCGTCTTAAGTAGCGTTAATGGAGAACATCCAGAAAAAGAAATCAATTTGATCACCAATGCTGACTGCCAAATTAGTTTCTGCGGTGATTCATTTGAATCTATATTTCATATACTCTTTGACAACGCCTTAAGATATAATGGAAGAAAGAACGTTAGGATAGATGTGCATCACCAACAAACTCCTGAGTTTCATGAATTTGAAGTTTCAGATAACGGGATAGGTATACCTACAGCTCATAGGGATAAAGTATTTGCAAAGTTTCAAAGAGCCAACTCCTCGTTATACAACAAAGGCGCAGGAATGGGTCTAAGTATTGCTAGTAAACTATTGGAAAAGATTGGAGGTTCTATATCTTTAAAAGATAAGTCAAAATTGTCGGGTAGTACTTTCTTGGTTAAGATTCCTGTTTAACTAATTTGACAAAATATTACAAGCTCACTTTTGCGATTATTTAGCTAAGCATATCACCTAGCTATGATTCCAATTTTTAGAATTATTATTGTCACTTGGAGAAAGGCCAAGTATATCTCCTTTTGTATTTACGCCTAGACCAAGAACAACTCTATTGACATAATTGAAGTAACTCACAACCTGATTAATCTCCAATATTTGACCATCATCCATTCCTTCATCACGAAGGGTTTCGATACTTCGCTCAGTAATATTTTTGTGAGATTGGGTTAATTCTCTGGCATAACTAAAGCCAGATAAAAATTTAGCATCAAAGAATGCTTCGAGGTTGTCGTCTCTGATGACCTGTATTAACAGCTTTGCTTTTTCTTTATCTGGATAGATGCGTTCGAACCCAGCTTGATGATGCTGGACGCAGTAATCGCATCCATTGAGCTCACTGACATAGATCCCAAGAGCTTCCAGATACCATTTAGGTAAGGTGTTAGAGGAGTTATGGAGTACGTTCTTGTATATGGCCATATGACCAGTAAGTGTATGTGGTCTTAAGCTATGGATCTTGAGTACATTGTCTACATTATCGTTTGGGCCTTTTACGCGGTCATACAATTTTTTGAGAGTGCCTTTTGCTTCGGCATAACTGATTGTCTTAATCCAA
>CAZPUF010000285.1:0-3205 GCA_964589705.1 uncultured Saprospiraceae bacterium
ACGTGGAGATCCTTAAGCAAGGACAGTATTCTCCATTATCAGTAGAGAAGCAAGTAGCGATTATCTTCTTAGGAACTAAGGGCTTACTTAAGAACGTACCAGTTAATAAGATTAAGGAATTTGAAGATGCCTTCTTGACTCAAATGGAAAGTAATCACGCAGATACATTGGCTACATTCCGTGCAGGAAAGTTAGATGATGCTGCTTTGGATGTCGTGAAGAAAGTAGCGGCAGATTTGAGTAAGCAATATGCTAATTAATTAAACCAACACCATGTCTGGTAAATTAAAGGAAACAAGGGAACGAATCAGTTCTGTCAAGTCTACTCAGCAAATCACAAAAGCCATGAAAATGGTTTCTGCTGCTAAGCTGCGTAAGGCACAGCAGGCTATTACAGACCTCAGACCTTATGCTCAGCGTCTTAATAAGATGATGGTCAATATCCTCAGCAATGTAGAAGGAGAGGCTGGGTCATCATACTCCACTGTGAGAGAGGTCAACAAAATGGCAGTCGTCGTTATCACATCTAATAGAGGATTAGCAGGCGCATTTAACACCAATGTAGGAAAGAAAACGTTGGAGCTACTTAAGGGTTATAAGGCGGAAAGAAGCGCTGGCAAAGTAGATTTGATCTTTATAGGAAAGAAGGGTTATGACTTTCTCAAAAAGAGAGTACCTGATTGTAAGATGAATCGAGATTACGTGGATTTGATGAGTGATTTGACATTTGACAATATATCCACCTTGTCTAATGACTTGATGGATAACTTTAGGATGGGAGATTACGATAAAGTGTATGTTGTGTATAGTCAGTTTAGAAATGCTGCAGTGCAGGATTCGATGGCTGTGCAATATCTGCCAGTACCTAAATTACAGGGAACAAAAGAGGAAGGAGATGACAGCGGTCACAAGGCAGATTACCTTTTTGAGCCCTCTAAGCAAGTATTGCTAGAGCAACTTATACCAAGTATCCTTCAGACGTCGTTTCACAGTTATGTGTTAGATATTAATGCAGGGGAGCATGGAGCCAGAATGACGTCAATGGATAAGGCAACAGAAAATGCCAATGACTTGCTCAAAGAGTTGAAAATCACTTACAATAAAGCCAGACAAGAGGCTATTACAAATGAAATATTAGAAATCGTTGGGGGTGCCGCGGCACTGGAAGGCGGTTAGAATAAGATCTAAAATTAGGTTTAATTGAAAGGTTCTTGTGCTTCGTACAGGAGCCTTTTTTGTTTTGACTGATTGCACCCATTCAGTTGATAAAATTCTATCCAATACCAGCACTACTTTCGGTTTTTTTAAAAAACTTACGCTATTCTACAATTAATTTTTTGATAGAGGTTCGTTCTCCTAACCGTAAGTGTATAAAATAGATTCCGGCTATTAGTCCTCTTTTAGCAAGTGTAAATGAATTACCCGTCGTTGTATCCTGATATAATGGTTGCCCAGACTGAGTGAAAGTAGAAATAGAAACAGTTTGATTTTCGGGATTTTCGAAATGAATGACTGAATAGTCGATTAATGGATTAGGCGCAAAGGTGATATTGAGATCAGACTCTAGTTCATTTGTATTGGTAGTTCTACAGAATGGGTCGGACCACTTTGGATTTTCTATAAATGATGTATCTGTGAGTGATTCAAGAAATGCCTTTAATGCAATTTTCTCTTGATTATCAAAATTAAAACCCCCTTCAGGCAAAATTGGCCAACCTTGGAGATCATTCAATGACTCTTTAATGCCTTCAGAATAATGATCTATGACTTCTTCCAAAGTTGCAAACCTGCCATCATGCATATACGGTCCCGTAAGCGCAATATTTTTTATTGACGGTTTTCTAAATAAGTAAGTTTTTGTTGTATCCCATACACCAGCACCTATATCATCTATATCGAGGTCAAGTCCATTTTGATTTGATCTTTCACTGATGTAGTCTCCATTGCCCTGAAAATGACAAGAAGCACAGTTATCAGAGAATAACTTTTTACCAATGTATTGGTATGCTGAAAAGTTTTCAAACCCCACTGCAGCTTGCTGGTCGAACCAAGAATTAAAAGAATGCATAGAAGCAATAAAATGAACAAGCGCATCTATGATTCTCTCTTCCGTAGCGATGGGATGCTGATATGCTCCTTGAAATAATGCGGGGTAATAATTAGTATTCCACATACGATCGATAACAATATCCATGTCTATACCTATTTCGTTTTCATCATTGAGAGGTAGTGAAATCATATCATGCAATGTACCTTGACTCCCATCCCAAGAGTAATTGAAATGCGTATCCCAAGCTATATCATTAAGATGTAGAGAATTCCTTTTAGTCAGTCCGCTGACTCCTTCACTGAAGTCTCTACCATCTGTAAATGACTTCTGTTGTTCATGACAAGTGGCGCAGGATATATCTTGATTAGTAGATAAGATGTTGTCATAGAACAACACTCTTCCTAAAGTTGCTTTTTGGTTGTGGATGAAGTCCAGAGAATCTTTGCGGTCATTAAACAAGGCACCTGGATAGCCAATGTCTAGAGAATCACGATTTGCAGAATAGTGCTTAGGAAATTCTGGGAAACTATAATCATCAACGATAGCTGGCAAATTAGGTCTATCTCCTCCTGCCGTCATTTTTATTTCTAGTGGTTGGTAGATGGTAGAGTTAATCAGAAAGACTAAGCCCACTGGAAGTAGTATTAATAATAATTTGGTTTTCACGTTATTGTTTTATCTCTTAGATGAGAGATAACATGCAGGCCCCTAGTTGTCACACATGATTATTACTTCTTAAATGTCAGTGGCGACATTTTCTAGTGGATTAATCTATTCCTTCAATCCAGTCTATCAATGACTTAGAACTGTCTGTAGGTAGATTATTATTTCTTATTTTTTCCATAGCTCTTTCTATTGAGCTGTTAATTAACTCATATGTTCAGGGCCATTCCTCTTTCGTTGTATCCATATAAAATGACCATTTTATGGTATATTTATAGTAATTCCATAATAAGATAAACAAATTTCAATGAAGCAGCTACCATTACTTTTCGTGCTTTTATTTTCAATTTTTATTATTCAATCCCCACTTATCGCTCAGACAAATTGCTGGGATACCAATAATAATGGCGTACCTGATCCATCTGAGGATATCAATGGAGACGGCGTCTATGATGCATTTGATTGTCAAGGTCCACAGGGACCTCAAGGCCC
>CAZPUF010000286.1:0-3196 GCA_964589705.1 uncultured Saprospiraceae bacterium
ACCGTATATATACCTAAAGAAGAGAATGGCCTCATCCTAGATGCGAGTTCTAAATTTACTCCTCTAGGCGAACTACCACCGAGGTCTATCAATATCAATGGTCTTCTTGTAAAAGACAATAACTCTGGTGAAATAATCAGCATATCAAACCCTAATTGCTATGAAACAAAGACGCTATCACAATATGAATACGATCTCACTAACAATATGCTAATAGGCAGTAGTACAAGAAAAAGAATGGGGTATGCCGCAACAAAATTCAGAACAGAAAACAATGGACAAAGTATAGATAAAGAAAAAGATACAGAAGGAGAAGAAGATGACCAAGACGACTACTTGGAAGATTATAACCTAGAAAATTCCTATGTGATGAAAACTATGGAAAATCTTGATGACTTATACTCTCCAATTGATCTAGAATACGAAGAGAAAATATACGATTGTACTAAATCAATTGGAGAGAAAATATTTATTGACGCTACGCTTGACTTTGGACTTAACGAAAATCCATTTACCGAAGAATTTAGGGATTATCCCATTTTCTACAAAAATTCAATCAAGATTAGAGAAGTGGTCTCTATAAAAATTCCTGAAAACTATGTATTGGAATCTATGCCTGAACCTATCAACGCTATTCTAGAGAATGAATTAGGCAGTTTCTCTTATATGCCTAGAAACATGGGGGATAGAATTTTGATCAACTATTATTTTAACATCAAGCAACCAATTATACTTCCAGATAAATATTTTGCACTCAAGCAACTATATGACATGATGCATGATTTGACAAGAGAAAAAATTGTCCTTACCAAAGCCTAATTAAATCTACAGGTAACGTGGTAAGTGGCACATATTATTCACTTCCATAACCATATTGGTAATTTCATATTTACATTCGAAATTCATTAGCAATTGGAGGTTGGCTAATAGGATCTTACTATTCGGCCGGAGATATTTACTGTAAGCAATACTACCTACACAAAATTAATCTGCCTTCCTTCACAATTTAATGCCTTAAATCAAGTTATCTTTTTTGATAGACAATTAGACAGGCTTTAATTATTAGGGCATTTAAATGCCTTGTCAGATATAATTGATTATCAAAAGTGGCAATAATTGTTCTGTCAATCAGGACTCATTTTATAATCAAATCAGTTAAATATGTATAATAGCAATCGCATCCCTCTACCCTATCCTTAAGTTGCATACAACTTATTTTAGTCAAAATTAATCTGAATTAATTTTCCACTAGCCTCAATGAGGCCATTTAGACAAGTACATCTATACCAGGATGAAGGACAATATTCCTATGTGTATTGCCTTCACCTATGAGCAGAATCCTTTGTGTTTGGATTGTGTGGCGGAGCTATGCATATAACCAAGCCCTCATTCAAATACAATCTTTTATCACACCAACAAAATTACTTACTATGTCTATACCAAAAGAACCTCGTCAATTAATGATTAATATCATGTACCTGGTACTCACCGCCATGCTAGCGCTGAATGTATCTGCTGAAATATTCAATGCGTTCAAAGTATTGGATCAAGGAATAATCCAATCGAATTTGGCTCTAGATTCTTCCAATGCGCCAATGCAACAAGCTATATTGGAAGCTGCTAAGGCCAAGCCCTCTTTTCAAACTTATGCAGACAGAGTAGCACCAATCAGACATGATGCCAAAACACTAAATGACTATATAATTTCGATCAAAGATTCTCTAATCAATGAATCTGGTGGATACAAAATAGATCCAGATACCCAACAACCTACGTCGCATCTTGCCGGAGAAAAAAGAACAGACATAACCACAAGAATATTGGTAAACAACTCTGGTCAAACTGACAATAAAGGAATAGGCGAAGAGCTAAAAAACAAGTTGCTCGATTACAAAACAAAAATTTTAGATTATATCGACGATAGTGACAAGGCCAGTTTCCAAAATAAAATAGCAATTAATGTAGATGATGATACATGGAGAGAAGCAGGTAAGGCCAGTTGGTCTCACATGAACTTCGATCAGATGCCCTTACAAGCAGTTATACCTATATTCAACAAATATATCAATGACATTAAATCAACAGAATCTGCCGCACTCAATTACTTAGGCGAGAGAGTTGGAATTGGCAAAAAAGACTTGGTACTTAATGATCTAACTGTCATTGCCGCTCCTGAAAAGTCCTATGTCATCAAAGGAGAACCTTTCAATGCTGATATCTTTCTAACTGCTACGGCTGGGGCTGATTCAGGAACTAAAGTGGAACTCTCTGTTAACGGTCAACCAATAAGGGTAAATAGAGAAGGAAGAGGACTGTACAGCATAAATACTTCTTCCACAGGCTCCAAATCCTATACTGCTACAGCCAAAGTGTATAATCCATTAACCGATAAGACAACCAGATATACCAAAGAATTTACTTACGAAGTTGGAGAAAGATCAGTAGCTGTCTCACCTACTAAGATGAATGTATTTTATATCGGCGTAGACAACCCAGTAGAAATATCTGCAGCTGGCTCTAACTCTCATACCTTGCAAGTCAAAATGTCCGGAGAAGGTGGAGGCACCATACGAAAAGCTACAAATGGAACTTACGTGGTCAATGTCACAACACCCACTAGAAGAGATGAATATGCTGAAGTCAAAGTTATTGCTGATGGCTTGAATACAAGCAAGAAATTCCGGGTCAAGAGAATACCAGATCCTGTTGCAAAATTATCTGGCAAGAAAAGTGGGGCAATGAGTAGTGGCGCATTCAAGTTACAAAAACGACTTTTTGCTGTACTAGAAAACTTTGACTTTGAAGC
Organism: uncultured Saprospiraceae bacterium; assembly: GCA_964589705.1. Taxonomy (GTDB): domain Bacteria; phylum Bacteroidota; class Bacteroidia; order Chitinophagales; family Saprospiraceae; genus RFSX01. The sequence continues at coordinate 2,807 of CAZPUF010000286.1, forward strand.
AGAGTGCCAAATAGAAGAATTCAGATTGGTCAGAGTAGCTAAGTACAAAGATGCTATAGGGTCTTATAACAAGGGTGCCATCTATAATGCTGAAACACAATCCCTCGTAGATAAAGCAAAACCTTCAGACAAATATTACTTTGAAGATATAAAATGCAAGTGTCCAGGTGACTCAAGAACAAGAGATCTGGGTTTTACCTTATTCAAGATAATATAAGAGGTAACATCATTCTTCATATGAGGTCACCCTGTTATCGGGTGGCCTTTTCTTTTTAATAATGGTAAAGCCAATTTCTTATCTTTGGTTGAATATTTTAAATACATACTTCATTTCAATCATGGAAATAAAAAAACCTTTACCCCCATTTACAGAAGAAACTGCTAAGCAAA
>CAZPUF010000287.1:0-3183 GCA_964589705.1 uncultured Saprospiraceae bacterium
AATGCTATGAACCCATGGCTATCTCTGAACTACATAAAATTGCAGATCGAGCTATAGAGCAATTCGGTGTGAATCGAATTTCTATTCATCATCGAACTGGACTTGTGGGACTGGAGGACATTGCTGTGGTGATTGCCGTTTCTTCTAAACATAGAAAAGCCTCATTCACTGCTTGTGAGTATATTATAGATGAGCTAAAAAAGACAGTCCCCATTTGGAAAAAAGAGTTCATGACCAATGGGAGTTATTGGGTGAATTCGAGACCGTGACAAATGCTCTAATCTAGATTTCAGATGTTTGGAGTTATAATATTAAGCCTTCTAATTATATTGGTTATCACACTGGTGATAATGAAATACCTTGGACATACATCCTTACGTTCTGCCTTGGACAATGACACACCCGTTAGGTCTAAAAAAAGATTGATAGAATCAAATATCTACAAGGCACCCCCTGGGTATTTTGTAGACACCGTGGAAGTCATTCCAGACTTGGAGTTAAGATGTGCAACTTGGGAGACTAAGAACAGTAAAGGGACCATACTTATATTTTCAGGCTTTACTGAATTTATAGAAAAGTATTATGAAACCATCGGCGACCTCATAGACTTGGGATGGTCAGTCGTTGCCTTTGACTGGAGAGGCCAGGGACTCTCATCTAAGTTGCTTAAAGAAAAAGACAAAGGTTACGTAGAACATTTTGGTCAATACCTGCAGGATGCAGAAGCTGTGTATCATCAAAGAGTAGAACATCTGCCTAAGCCACATAATCTTTTAGGTCACTCTATGGGTGGACATTTAGCATTCAGAGAGTTGCAAGAACATCCTAATCGATTTCACCGAGCAGTGCTTAGTGCGCCCATGCAAAGTATCGCTGGGCTGCCTACAAATGTACTCAGCAAGTTTTCATCCTTCTTTAGATTATTGGGATTGGGACAGTCTTACGTTATTGGAGGAAAGGATGGTGATAAAAACAAAGGTTACAAAAGACTCACTTCTGACATCAATCGATTCAGAAAATGGTCCTCTATATTCAAGAAGGAGCCAAGATTACTAATGGGATCAGCAACTTGGAATTGGACAAAAGCAGCATCCAAAAGCATGCAACATAGTATGAAGCGAGAACAAATTCAGAAAATAAAAACGCCTGTCTATGTAGCCAGTGCCAAGGATGATGTCGTCGTCAATGAGGAGACGCATGAACGCATGGATGATGCGAATCCACTAATTAGGATAGTACCCTACCCCGGTGCTAGGCACGAAATCTACACAGAGGTTAATTTTTATCGTAATCGATTTATGAAGGAAATAGATATCTTCTTCATGGAAGAAGATTATTAGCTAGCAGATTGTCAATCATGGATACTAATCCACAATAAGGCAAGTCCAAGTAAAGTATGTTTTATCGCTAAATCTCACCTTGGCAATCCAGCTTCATAAACGGCCATTACCATATAGAGATTAGAATCTTTTAGAAACTATAACTGAGTGCTATTTGCAAAATATTGAGGTTGGAAGAATCCTCCTCAATCCCCAACTCATAACGATAAGAGACCTTAAAAAGAAGTTGGTCTATTATTTCTCTCTCTGTCCCAATTGTCATTCTAAGCTTTTCGCTAGTATAAGCTGACTTTTCATCATTGGAGAGAAAATATTCGATTGCGAATTCTGGATCAAGCTTCCATTTCCTGATATTATAATCACCCTGCATTCTCAATCGGAACTTCTGAGTGATTCTATCTTCTTCATTCACGGTTCTCACTTGATGCTGCCATTGTATTCTTGGCCTGAATGTCAAGCGGTTCACCTTATATCTATATTGCATCAAAAAAGCTATCCGATTAATAGGCACAAATTCTTGCCTACGCAAATCGCTTCCAAATCTGTAGGCACTGCCTATTTTTAAATCCTTTAGAATTTTATAGGATACGCTGACTTGCGCAAAACGGCGCTCCAATGCCGTCGGACCATAAGAATGTCTTAGTTGGTAATCAGCCTCCAAATCAAACCTACCAAGATCATACCCTACTTCTGCAATAGACCAAGATTGGAAAGACTGTCCTACAAGTGATGTACCGAGGGACAAGAGAGCTGCAACATATATTATGATTCTTATCATAGTCAATATAAGTGACAATCCTTTTAACTTAAATAGAATGAATCCAAAAGTAAGCCTTTCAAAATTCTATTCCTATAAAAGATATTTTTCCAAAATCTGCTTAACACTCCCAAGATATTGTCTTCCAAAAATATTCAGATGCACCAACAAGTAATAAAGCTGAAATAAATCCGCTCGACCAGTCCAGTTTTTATGAAGTGGGAATAATTCATTGTACATACCAAATACTTCATTATCAAAACCACCAAACAATCGCATCATGGCTAGATCCATTTCTCGATGTCCATAACTGACAGAAGGATCTATGAAGATAGGTCCCTTTTCACTATCAATCAGATTACCTGACCATAAATCTCCATGCAATAAGGCAGGTTGTTCAATCGGAATAAGATCACTTAGCACTTGCTGAAACAAATCGAGATTAACTTGCAATCTCAACCCTAAATCATAGGACAACCTTACTTGAGGTTCAATCCTAGTAGAAATATAATATTCCGAAAAGTTATGATAATTGGTATTTCTCTGCGGCAAAGTACCAATATAATTATCATGATCTAAGCCAAAGTTTTCTGCAGTAATTTTATGTATTTTGACCAAGGCTTGAGCTAAGGTATGATTATCCCGTAGACCTGGCGCAACCCACTCCATTAAGACATAGGCATATTCTTGCTGATGGTGATAAGCATAGACTTGCGGCACATTAACAGCATGATGTGCAAGTAATTGAAGACCCTTTATCTCACTAGAAATAATTGCCTCAGCAGATGGGCTGTTGTTGTATTTAACAAAATAAACTTTGCCATCTTCTGTCTCTACCTTTTGAGCATAATTAATATCCCCACCTGCAACAAAGGTTTGTTTACTTATCAAATATCCTTTTGACCCTAGATGACTTATGATACTGTCAGGAATACTCATTCTTTGTATCGAATTGCAAGACGAATTTAATTATTCCAACATCAAAAGGCTATCATCTTAAATTCAGATGTCATAAAAAAGGAGGCTGTCCAAAAATGAACAGCCTACTTTTTAAACTAATACGATTAATTATTTTGCTTCTTTACT
>CAZPUF010000288.1:0-1345 GCA_964589705.1 uncultured Saprospiraceae bacterium
CCATCATCCATGACTTTATCTATTTGGAAATGGCTTACATCAGTAATACCTGAATTGACTGACCAGTTAATTAAATTGTGACTATTTTCATGACTGCCTTCCGCATAAAACTCATCCTCACTTAGAGTAAGGTTATTGCCATCATCATTAATTACAACACTACCATTAGCCAGTCTAAATCCTCCATCAATATCACAATTCATAGTACATGATTCTAATACAATAGAATTGGTCGTATTAGGTCCAAAAGCCTCAGTTACATCACTATCTATAGCCTGCCCTCCTACAAAAGGAACAACTGGACTGAATACCGGTGGCATATTAAACTGAACATAATATTCTCCTGGAGGTAAGCAGACTTTCCAGTAACCATCATCAGAAGGAGTGCCTGGTCGATGACCACTAAAGGTTTCCTCTACTTTCACCCAGCTAGAAGCACTTGTCATTTTAAATATCTCTACTCGGATTCCATTGATACCGTTTTCAGAAGGATCTTGACGATTATTTCCATTGGTATCAAACCATATAACATCTCCAAATAGCGAACAGCTAAATACTCCAGCATATATACTCATATCCACTTCATTAGGACCAAGATTGATTATAGCTGTAGTACCAGGACCATTAGAGTTATCAACATCACTATCCAGATTATCATTATTACCTTGATTAGGAGAAGTAAATTCAAAGTCATCTCGCAACAAAAATTCTAAGAAATAACTTCCTGGATCTAATCCAGTAAAGGCATAATTACCGAATTCGTCAGTCTGGGTTACACCAGCTAGGGCTCCATTGCCAGTAAATAATTCCACTCTAATTCCAGATACACCTGGCTCGTCTAAATCTCTTATTCCATTTCCATTGACATCTTTGAATACACAATTACCTATTACACCTGCAGGTCTTGATGGTAGGATTTCTAGTGTATCTATATTATTTAGAAATCCGGTCATGTCCATGATCTCTGAAATTGGCGTTCCATTTGGTGTCGTTGCTGAAGCGATATCAGCTGAATTAGTCCATGCACCTCCGTTATCCAAAATAGAGGCATACATATTTAATGTATCACAACTATTTGCAGGAATACTAGGAATACTATATTCATAAGTTGCAATCGAATCAGGAACCAAATTCCACCCTGCATTTCTAATATCCGTTTCTATAAAATCGAATCCTGGCGCTAAGTCATCTCTGATTACAAAATTATTGATAGGTGCATTGCCATCATTACATACAATAACATCAAATTGCATTTCACTCCCAAAGAAGTGAGGTATTGGCGTATTGCTACTAAATTCTTTTGTCAAGCTCATATCAAACATCACAAGATTAGATATCGTTACAG
>CAZPUF010000288.1:1445-3164 GCA_964589705.1 uncultured Saprospiraceae bacterium
CCAAAGATTTCTCTATAGCCAAATCGGACTCCAAAGTAATAAGGCTTTGACCATCTGTATCATTAGATGGATTATCATCATTGCCCATTATAGTTGCTACATTATTTATAGTGGCTCCTTGCGGCACATTGGTATTAACTGAAAGTACAATGTCAACTATGACACTTTGGTTACTTGCTAACCCTCCTGTAGGTAAGCTGCCACCAGCGACTGACAAAGTAGTAGTTGCTATACCATTTGCCTCTGCCCAAGTAGGATTAAGTGCTGGGTCAAATGAAAGACCGTTTGGAATAATATCATTTACAGTAATATTATCTACTGATGACACCGACAGGTTCGTTACTACTAGTTCAAATGTAATTTGGTCTCCGAAGTCCACTTCATTGCTTTGTCCTGCTGCTAATCGTTTTTCCAACATCAAATCAAATAATGAAGGGAATATTCCTGCGTCTATATCTAAGTCATCATCGTCACTTGTAGGATCAAAACAACTGGTAGTTCCATCTGCTGGATTTACATCAGAAGCGGAGTCACTTTGTGCACAGTTTGTAGAATTTGGTGAGAACACATATCGATCTAATACTTCACCTAGTCCATTAGGAATATCAAAAACAACAAAGTACGTCGTGGTTGGTTTTAAGCAAACATCAGAACCAAACTCAGGACTTCCTTCTCCAAAGAAGTAACTGCCATCTGTCACTGTAGTAGAGCCTATTGGCGTATCTACGCCAGGTAAAGCGCCACATTCATATAGTGTAACTGTTACAGGATCTGTTACAAGCGCTTCTGCCCCATCTTGACATCCGTTTACATTATCATCGAAGAATATCACACCACCAAGGCTTTGGCAAGCTGGTTCTGTAATAGTTATATCACAAGTGGACATACAACCATTAGCATCTGTAACGGTTAATATATGTGTTCCTGCTGCAAGCATCGTTGCTGTCGCTGTTGTTTCTCCATTAGACCATAAATATGCATATGGCCCTGTTCCTCCTGAACCAGTCACAGTAGCGCTTCCATCTAAAAATCCATTACAACTCACATTGTTCTCCACCACCGCGTCACAAGCCAATATCTGAGGCTCTTCAACCACTACGGTGCAAATACTGGTACACATTGGATTAGCTTGCTCACTTATCGTTATTGTGTAACTGCCCGCACTAATCATCGCAAATACCCCATCTGTATTGGTTGTCAATCCATCTGTGAAATTATAGGCCATACTGTTTCCACCCATTCCAGTCACCAAGTAACTTCCTGTCGCATTGCCATTACAATCGACATTAACGATATTGCTGATAGAGCAGGTCGGTATATTTAATCCAGTAACTTCTGCTGAACAAATACTCGTGCAGCCATTGGCGTCTGTTACTGTTACCGCATAAGTGCCTGGCGCTAAATCACTAATCACATTTGCTGTAACTGTGCCTGTGCCTGCATCATAGGTATAACCTGTGGTGCCACCTATAGCTGATACGGTAATCGTGCCGTCATCAATTCCGCAGTCTGATACATTCGTAGTTGTTGTTGTACAACTTAATACTGTTGGTTCAGCTATAGTCGCCATACACAAACTTGTGCAGCCGTTGCCATCTCTTATTGTAACATTATATGTGCCTACGGATAAACCAGGATATACATTTATTGACTGGAAGGCTGCTCCATCCAAACTATATTCATATACACCATCTCCTCCTACTCCTGTCACTGTCAACT
>CAZPUF010000289.1:0-3152 GCA_964589705.1 uncultured Saprospiraceae bacterium
CTTATTACCAAGTATATCATTAGCTATTCTAAGCTGTCGCGAAGATGAAATAGGATTTATACCTAATGACGATGACACCGAGATAATGTCTACAGTTGACATTGAGGGGTTTATCATAGACCCAGATGGCAACGCCGTTCCAGATGCCTCAGTTCAGTATAATTTTGATATCGTTGAAACTAATGCAAACGGATATTATATAATAGAAAATGTAGAAGTTAGTAGCCAACATGCATTTTTGGAGGTCAGTAAACCTGGTTTCTTCGATGGATCTAGAACCTTTAGAACTCAGAATACGGGAACTGTTTTTCACAGAACGACGCTTGTCCCTCTTGGTGATGCACTGAGTTTTACAGGAGGTAGTGGATCAGTAGAAAATAATCTAGTCAGTATCACCTTTCCCGAAAATTCTGTCATAGACGAAGTCACCCGTGAAGTCTATACTGGAAATGTAGAGGTCTATGTCAGACATATTGGCACCGATGAGTTTGCTATGCCTGGTGATCTAACTGCCATTAATGAAAATGACGAGTTAGAAATTCTTGATTCATACGGGATGGTCTTTATAGAAATGTTCTCAGAAGGTGGCAACAAGCTCAATGTAGCTGATGGAATGTCAGTACCATTGACCTATGAAATACCTTCCGAACTTGTATCCAGTGCGCCTGACTCTATAGCCATGTGGTGGTATGACTATGATGCTGGTGCATGGCGTGAAGATGGTGTAGCTAATCGAGATGGCAACAGATGGGTAGGGCAAGTTTCTCACTTTAGTTGCTGGAACTTTGATGTGAATGCACCTTCTGTCCTTGTCAATGGTCAAATCATTACCAGCACAGGAGGACTGAGTCAATTTTATATCACGGTACTCAATAATAGTGGTAAAGGCGGGAGAGGGTCCGCTAAGACCGATGGCAGTTTTTCTGGGAGAGTAGAAGCAGGAGTGCCTCTTGAATTAACTATCCGATTCCAAGAGCCTAATTGTGCAGATGTCGTCTATCAAGAATCTATTGGCCCCTTTGATCAAGATGTCGATCTGGGTGTGATCACAATTGATACTGACGACTTCGCCTCCAAACCTCAAGCAAGGTTTCTCGTCAACCGAGTAAATAACCAAGACTTGACCTTCTCTTTTACTAACACCTCTTCTGTAAGCGGTCTATCAAATACAGCATTTACATCGACATGGGACTTTGGTGGAGACGGCGCCTCTTCAGAAGAGAGTCCAGTACATACTTTTTCTGCGGAGGGTTTCTATGACATTACCCTGACCATAACTGCAGCAGACGGAGAAGTGGATGTCGCAACCCAAACCATCCAAGTAGGATCAGATCTAAATAAGTATGCAAGAGTCACAGATAATAGGGACGATGACACCGGTGAGCTGAGACTTTCGATAGATTCCATACAGACTGGTAGATTAACTTTTATATATAGAGTTCGTGAAGGTTCAGAAATGAATATCGAAGATGCATTCATATCTGTCGCCGGGAATTCTACGACAGGTGATGCTGCGCTAACTGAAGTAAGATTGAAGGATGATACTAATCACGAATTCAGAGAAGGCGCTTCAGATGCCACCATTGCAGCAGCCAACTTTCCAGAAGGGATGCCTGATGTATGGACACCTATAGAGATAAGTTGGACAGGCAATGGCGTATCAGCACCATTATACTCTGTAACCATAGGAGGGCAAACCGTCATCACTGATGCAATAAGTACGACTAACGGTGGCCCGGGTGATATCGACTTACACTTAGATAATTTAGAAAATGGTGTAAAGAATTTTCAGTGGAAGTATAATTCTCAATCCGCCACAAGTGATGGTGTTTACCATGTGGATAATATTATCGTGTATTCTTCTGATTCTGGGACTGAGACCATTATGTTCCAAGATGACTTTGAAGGAAGAATAACGGGAGAAAATCTAAACCCTGAATATAACCCGAATTCGCCATATCATCAAAATTCTAATGATGCGACTGTAGGTGAATTCAATTAATCTTAGAATATTATTCGAACGAAATATTTACCCTAACATATGAGAAATAGATTAGTCAACTACATATGATAAAAGTAATTTTTAACTAAGCTAGAGATATTATTTCTAGATGACACAATTGGAAGATAACGAACTGATCAGACAGTGCATAGCTAAAGATAGAGCCGCTCAGAAGGCGCTCTACGATAGGTATAGTCCTATGGTCTATGGTGTCTGTCTTCGTTATCTTTCTAACCAATTTGATGCTGCTGATTGCCTACAGAAAAGCTTTCTCAAAGTCTATACACGACTTGATCAAGTCAAAACTGTATCTACCTTTTCAGGGTGGATAAAGACCTTGACCATTAGAACCTGTCTAGATCACATCAAGTCTAGGAACAAACTCAAATTTGACCCACTAGAAAATCATCAAGAAAAAGAATATGAATATGCTGATGACTTCGAATTGAATGAGAGCCAAGTCGGATATAGTGACCTACTCAAGCTAGTCGACTTGATGCCCGAAGGATATAGGACTGTGTTCAATCTAGCCATCCTTGATGAGCTGTCTCATGAAGATATTGCAATTGAATGCGGCATTTCGGCAGGGACATCCAGAAGTCAGTTATACAAAGCAAGAAGATGCTTGCAATCATTGATCACAACTCATTATGGCAAAATCCGATTTAACGTTTAAAATAATACATGAGTAAAGACTTAAATAATAACGAACGCTACCTTAAGCAATTGTCTGATAGCTATAAGCCAGAGCCACCTGCAATGGCATGGGATGAGATAGAACAGGTCCTAGATAAGGATAAAGGGAAGAATCGGCTGTTCCCATTTATATGGTCACTAAGTGTCTTTCTTTTGGGGGCTATCATGTTCGCTACGCTAATCAGCAAGAAAGACATGGATACGCTTGTCGCTGACCAAGAAGAAATCAAAAGCGATTATCAAAAACAAAGTAATCTTCATACTAAAGACATCGCCAGTCCTGAACAAGCGATCGATGAATTAGAACAAGCACAACTTGCCAACAATCCCCATACTATCAAAGCTATATCTGATGGCAAAGTGAAAAAGAAAATAGACCTCAAAAAGAATAATTCTTTTGCACAACAACAACAACAACAACAACAACAACAACAACAACAACAACAACAACAAC
>CAZPUF010000290.1:0-3147 GCA_964589705.1 uncultured Saprospiraceae bacterium
TACCTACACTTTCTATTGGATCTACAGTATTCTCTGATGATAATAACAACGGAGTTCAAGATCCAGGAGAACTTACAATAGGAGAAAAGGGTAAGACAGTTACATTGAACTTGTTAGACATCAATGGTAATGTTATTGCAACAACTACAACGGATGCTAACGGTAGTTACTTCTTCGATGGTTTATTACCAGGTGACTATATAGTAGAGTTTATACCAACAGATAATCTTCCTGTTTCATCTACAACCACTAATACAAATGATGATGGTGTAGATGGAGATGATAATGGATCTCAGCAAGATACTGATGGAGATGGATTGACAGATGGTGTGATCACTTCTCCTATCATTACTCTTATGCCAGGAACAGAGCCTACAGGTGAGCCTAGTCAAAAAGGAATGGCAGATGATGATAATAGTGATATGACTATTGACTTTGGTGTTGTTCCATTGATGTCTATTGGATCAGAAATATTCTCTGATGATAATGATAATGGTGTGAGAGATGCAGGTGAATTAACAATAGGAGAAAAAGGAAAGACAGTTGTTCTAGAGTTATTAGATGCAAACACAGGAGCTCTTGTAGCGACAACTACAACAAATGCTACAGGTGGATATGTGTTCGATAATCTATTACCGGGAGACTATATCATTGAATTTGAAGCACCAATAACAAGACCTATATCAAGTACGGGAAGTGCACCTGATAACGGTGTTGATGGTGATGATAATGGCTCACAGATAGATACAGACGGAGATGGCATCACTGATGGTGTAATTACATCACCGGTTATTAGTCTTGTGCCAGGTACTGAACCAACAGGAGAGCCAGGAAAAGCTACTAATGCAGATGACGATAACAGTGACTTTACAATTGACTTCGGATTACAGAGATGTGATATTGAGATTGTATGTCCTGACAATGTCATCGAAGAATGTATTGAAGATTTTGTAGTTCTAACAGTTCTTGATGCATCATCTTGCTGTGGTATTGCGTCGACTACTGCAACTGATCCAGTTATAATTGGAGGAGGCATTACCAATTGTGCAGAAACTGTTTACGAAGTTGTCTACACAGTAACTGATGCTTGTGAGACTACAGCTGAATGTACTCAGACAATTACGATAGAAAATGAATTACCTGAGTTAACATGTATACCTGGAAATATTGAAGTAACATGTCTTGATGATATTGACTTGACACCACCAGCACCAATTGAAGGTCCTTGTGGTCAATTATATGATGTGACTGTAACAGGTCCAATACTAGTTGCAGGGACAGATAACTGTGATGGAACTACATATGAAGTGACATTCTCATTTGAAGATGAGTGTGGTAGATCAAGTACTTGTTCACAGACATATATAATAGTTAATGAAGGCCCAATTATTACTTGCCCAGCAAATGAAGTTGTGACTTGTGAAGATGAAATAGTTGCAGGTACTGCTGATTTCATTACAACCTGTGACCTAGTAGGAACTTTAACAATAGCTGATTTCGCTCTTACTGAAGGTACAGCTAATTGTCCGGGTGCTGTATATGAGATTGTATATACAGTAACAGATGATTGTGATAGAGTAGCTTCTTGTGCTCAAGGATTTACAGTAGCAAACGAAGTTCCTACTATCGAATGTCCTGCGAATGAAGTTGTGACTTGTGTAGATGAAATTTCTGCAGGAGTTGCTTCCTTTACTGGAGCTTGTAGTCTTGATTTGACATCTGAGATTTCAGATCCAGTGTTATCATTTGGGGGTTCTAATTGCAACGAGGCAGTATATGAGATGACATACTCAGTTGCAGATGCTTGTGATAGAGAAGCTAGTTGTATCCAAACTTTCACGTTGGACCAACCACTTCCTACAATCACTTGTCCAGATCAGACAATCACTTGTCAGGAGGTAGATGCATTCGTTCCAGAATTGGCGTTGTTTGCAGGTGTTTGTGATAATCAAGGATCTATTCCTGGAGTTGTAACTACACCTTTTACAGGATGTGCAGATGGTGAGTTAATAGTAACATATAGTGGAAATGACCTTTGTAATAATGCGCTAAGTCAAGAGTGTACAGTTACAGTAATTGGAGCTGGTCCAGCGACAATTGCTTGTCCGGATCTTACAATTACTTGTGTTGAGGCTGATGCATATACACCAGTGGATGCAAGCTTCACAGGAGATTGTGGAAATGAAGGTACAATCTCAGGAATTGTTAGCATAGAATACACTGGCTGTGCAGCAGGAACTTTGACTGTGACATATGATGGTACAGATGAGTGTGGTAATCCAATCTCTATGGATTGTACTGTGGATGTAACTCCAGCAGAACCACCTGTATTGAATTGCCCTGCTCAAGCAGCAATTTCTTGCGAAGAAGCAGCTACTTTTACTGCTCCGGTTCTTAGTTACTCTGGAGATTGTGGAAATGATGGTTCTATAAGTGGAATTATTTCAACTCCTTACACTGGATGTAACGATGGAATTTTAATAGCAACATATTCAGCTACAGATGACTGTGGTAATGACCTTTCTATAGATTGTACTTTTGATGTTATAGGTGCGACACCAGCTACTGTAACTTGTCCTGATATAACAATTACTTGTGAGGAAGCACCAGCTTTCGCACCTGAAAGTATTGCTATAGCTACTGATTGTTCTGGGTCGGGTACACTTGTGGGTGATATTACGGTTCCTTATACAGGATGTGCAGATGGATCTATCACTGTAGTATATAGTGGATCAGATGACTGTGGTAATGATTATAGCGAGACTTGCGTAGTTATTGTTACAGGTACAGGACCAGCGACAATTACTTGTCCTGTAGTAACAATCACTTGTGAAGAGGCTCCTGTATTCGTTCCTGAAGATGCATCGTTTGCTGCTGCTTGTGGTAACGAGGGTGCAATCTCAGGAATAGTTTCAGTAGCATATACAGGATGTGTTGACGGTACACTAACTGTTACTTACTCTGGTGTAGATCAGTGTGGTAATGATATATCAGAGGATTGTTTAGTAGATGTTACTGGTGCAGTACCAGCGACAATTACTTGTCCAGTTGTGACAATTACATGTGAAGATGTTGCAGGTTTCACTCCAGCTCCAGCTTCATTCGATGGTATGTGTGATAATGTAGGAACAATAGAAGGAATAATAA
>CAZPUF010000291.1:0-3144 GCA_964589705.1 uncultured Saprospiraceae bacterium
GTACAGATATAGGGACTATATCCGATATCGATGGAAGCTTTAGCGTAGCTGCTGCTGCTGACGATGTATTGGAGGTTTCTTATGTTGGGTATAAGACCCAAACGATCCCTGTAAATGGGCAATCTAATGTCAGTGTCACCTTAGGAGTAGATGCTGAAGTATTAGATGAGGTAGTCGTTATTGGATACGGAACTGTGCAAAAAAGTGATGTCACTGGTAGTGTATCTTCAGTCAATTCTGAAGAATTACAAGCCTTCCCATTATTGAATGCAGGTCAAGCCCTTCAAGGTCGAGCTGCAGGAGTCGTGGTTCAGACCCAGAATGGGGGTGAGCCAGGTGCGGATATTAGTATCCGAGTCAGAGGAAATTCTTCTCTTAATGCAAGTAGTGATCCGCTGGTTGTGGTAGATGGCTTCGTAGGCGCAGCGTTCCCTCAGCAAAATGATATTGAGTCCATAGAGATATTAAAGGATGCGTCTGCTACCGCGATCTACGGATCAAGAGGATCAGGAGGTGTCATCTTGGTGACGACCAAAAGAGGTAAGTCTGGAAAACCAGTCGTAGAACTAAATTCTAGTTATTCGGCTCAGCAGACAACCAATAGACTCGACTTGTTAGATGCAAATCAGTTTGCTCAGTATCAAAACCAAATTCGTACGAATGCAGGAGATGCGCCTTATTCTCAAGGATTAGAAAACACAGACTGGCAAGATCAAATATATAGAAATGGTGATACGCAGAATTACCAGTTATCTGTATCAGGAGGTGGTGACCATGTTAACTATTATGTTTCTGGTACTTATTTTGACCAGCAAGGTATTGTGGTTAATTCTGATTTTGAAAGAATTCAGTTTTTGGCAAATGTAGATGCAAAAGTTAATGACAGAATCAGCTTAGGACTTAATAGTGTCGTTAGTCGAAGTGACCAAAATGGTGTCTCTACACAGTCCACTGGTAGTGATGCTATCGGTTCTGTAAATGGTGGTGGTGACGATGTAGTCGCTTTGGCTTTTAGATTCACACCAGATGTAGGTAGATTCAATGAAGCAGGAAACTTCTCTCAAAATACGGTGGGAGATGATATAGAAAATCCATGGGCTGTGGCGACACAGATTTCAAACAACACTAAATCAGATAACAATAGAACCAATCTATTTGCTGATGTGAAAATATTAGAAGGATTAAGTTTTAGAACAACCCTGGGATTAAGATCTCAAAACACTACTGAATCTTACTTCAAGCCACAGACCTTTGTATTGTCTGCTGGCGGTGCATTCTTGGAGAATGTTAGAAGAACAAGATTTCTTAATGAAAATTACTTGACCTATACTACGCCAGTTGGATTTGGAAACTTAACAGCTACGGCTGGTCATTCATTCCAAAGAAGTACTACAGAAGGATTTGAAGCAGGAGCTAGAGAATTATTTAGCGATGTATTCACTACCAATAATTTAGAGTTGGGACAGATAGATCAGAGAACAGTCGATTCTCGTTTCTCTCAGTCTGAAATCGAGTCAGTATTTGGTCGTCTTAATTTCGATTGGGCAGATAAGTATCTTGTAACTGCTACTGTTCGTAGAGATGGCGCATCAAACTTTGCGGCTAATAACAGATTTGCAGTCTTCCCTTCATTCGCCGTAGGGTGGAAGGTGTCTAGAGAAAATTTCTTATTAGATCATAGCACAATATCAAATCTTAAACTTAGAGCTAGTTGGGGTCAAACAGGAAACCAAGCTATTGGACCATTTGAGTCTTTAGCTATTTTCAATGTGCAGCCACCTGCTGATGTAGATGGTGCTTTTGGAGTTGAATTGGCTCGTGAGGCTAACCCTGATTTGAGATGGGAAACGTCTACGCAGACTAACATTGGTGTGGATGTAGGATTATTCCAAGACAGAATCACATTCAGCGCAGACTATTATAACATCGATACAGATGACTTATTAGCGATAGACAGAGCATCTAATTTCTACTTAGGAACAACCGATTTGGATGTTCTTAGAAATGTAGGTTCGATCAATAATAATGGATTTGAATTGTCTTTGACGTCTAATAATATAAACAGAGGAGACTTTAGATGGACAACGAATCTTAACTATTCCAGAAACAGAAATGAAGTTGTAGAATTATCAGGTGGTGGAGAGCAGATCGCTAGTGGTGCGCCAGGTTACTTCTCAGGCGCGACGACTTATATCCTAAGAGAAGGCTTACCTATCGGACAGTTCTGGGGCTTAGATTACCAAGGTGTATACCAAGGTGGAGATATTCCTGCTGGTGCAGCATTGGAAGCCAGATCTTTCGATGGAGATGGTAACCCTATACCAGGAGAGCCTTTGTTTGCTGAGGTAGCAGATGAGGAAGGCAATTTTGATGGACTAATCGATGATAATGACAGACAGGTTATCGGCGATCCAAATCCAGATTTTACGTTTGGTGTGACTAATACAGTAAGTTACAAAAACTTTGATGTCAATATCTTCTTCCAAGGTGCTGTAGGTGGAGATATATTTAACCTGACTGCTGTTCAGCTATATAATGGTGACAGTAACAGTGTGACTGATATATTGAATTCTTGGACACCAGATAATACTGATACAGATATACCAAGAGCTGCAATCAGAGGAAGAGAGCGATCTACAAGATTTGTAGAAGATGGAAGTTATTTGAGACTTAAAAATATAGCCCTAGGCTATACATTACCTAATGACATATTAGAAAAAGCAGGTATCGGTTCAGTCAGATTATCTGTGAGTGCTCAGAATTTATTGACATTCACAAACTATTCTGGATTAGACCCTGAAGTAAGCTATTTCGGTAGTGGTGGACAAAGCAGAGGTGACGATAATGTCATTATCGGACATGATTTTGGCAACTATCCGAACCTTCAATCTGTTACCTTTGCATTAAATTTGAGATTCTAAATCACTTATAAAAGACTATTAAAATGAAAATTTTTAAATATTTATTCACGCTAGTACTTGCATTCTCCGTAGTAGGATGTGCGGACTTAGAAGAAGATGCGAGAAGTCAGTTGGAGCCAGATGAAAGAAGTCTTGATTTGGAGGGTGTAGAGACAACCATCGCTGGTGCATATGGCCACCTTGATGCAAGAGCATTTATGTCCAGAGCACTGGGCTTAGTAAC
>CAZPUF010000292.1:0-3139 GCA_964589705.1 uncultured Saprospiraceae bacterium
TTTTTGGAAGACAAGTTGCCTTATGAACATTATTTAACAAAAGTAATTTTCATGGCAACTCGTCAAAAAGCCACAGTACTGGCTCAATCAAATGTACAAAATCAAGACATACTCTCCATTACTATACCTATGATAAATAGGATGAGAGTAGAAGCCAAATCAGAGCAAACCATCAAATCCTACGTCAGAGCCGTAGAACGGCTTGTCAGGTTCCATTCTCTGCTACATCCTAAAGAAATGGATCAAGATGAGGTACTAGACTTTCTAGTTAGTCTCAGAGACAAGCATCAAGTCAACTGGCGTACAAGCAAGATGTATGTAGCAGGTCTCAGGTATTATTGGTCTCAGATACTAGATGATAGTGATTTTGCTGAGCGCATACCCTATCCTAAAGAACAACCGAGTTTACCTCGTATACTCTCCCGAGATGAGCTCACCAGATTATTTGATACTTGTAAGAACATCAAGCACCGTGTAATTCTCCGACTGATATACAGTTCAGGGCTACGTCGTTCTGAACTCATCCACTTGCGCATACAGGACATAGAAACTGATAATGGCAAATGCAGAATCAAGGTCGTCAAAGGAAAAGGCAAAAAGGATCGATATACTGTGCTCAGCCATTCTGTACTCTCAGAACTACGTCAATACTACAAGATTTACCTACCCAAAGAATACCTATTCAACGGTCGTAAGAAGGGTCATAAAATAAGCAAAGCTGCTTTGAGCCATATAATAAACAATGCCCGGCAACGTAGTGGCATCACACGTGAGGTGACTATGCATGTCTTGAGACATTGTTTTGCTACTCATGCACTCGAGCATGGGATGAGCATCAAAAGGTTACAGATCTTAATGGGACATAGTTCGTTGCAGACGACCCTCATTTATCTGCAAGTGAGCGCAGTTCCATTAGTAGAAGACTTCAGTCCTCTAGATATGTGGGAAGATGAGCTCTCCAAAAAAGTATGAGATAAGTCAAGTCATACAACGTTTCTTACCTGATGTGGAAGCACAAAATGTACTTAGTGGTCATCAGAGATCTATTCTCAAGCTAATCAGTATTTGTAAGACCAGTGCTCTTGGAGGGCATCGTGAGCGCTGTCTGAAATGCAACCATAGCCGAGTACATTATAATAGTTGTGGCAACAGGAACTGTCCTTCTTGCCAAGGTGTGAGTAAACAAAAGTGGATATTCAATAGACGACAGGATTTAATTCCTGTAAAATATTTCCACTGTGTATTTACCATACCAAGTGAACTTTACATCTACTTCAGGTATAATAAAAAATTATTGTATGACTTGATGATGCTTTGTGTCAAAGAAACATTGATGGCCTTTGGCCAGGACCCCAAGTATGGCATCGACGGTAAGATAGGTGGCATCTCCATTCTACATACGTGGACCCAGCAGATGACCTACCACCCACACCTGCACTGTATAGTACCGGGAGGTGGATTGCGTCATGATAACAGCTGGCGAAATGTCAAAGGCAAGGGTGACTATCTATTTCCAGTCAAGGCAATGTCATCCTTATTCAGGGGCAAATTATTGGCAGGCATACACGCTTATTTCATTGATGGACAATTGAAACTACCGATTGACTTACGCAGAAAACATAAGTCAATCAAAAACTTACTTTACAAAAAGAAATGGGTCGTGTATGCCAAAAAAGCCTTTGGTGGCCCTGAACAAGTACTGGAATATCTAGGTAGGTATACCCACAAAATATGTATAGCCAATTACAGGATAATTAAAATCACAGATACTCATGTTACGTTCAGGTACCTGGATCGCAAAGCAAAGAAAGTTAGATATAAGAAAATCACTGGGCAAGAATTCATAAAGCTCTTTGCTGAACATATTCTGCCTAAGAGATTTGTCAGAATAAGACATTTTGGATTTCTATGCTCCCGCACAAAAGCAAAGGACCTCGCAGCTATTAGAAAAAGTTTGAAGGTAAATACTCCAAAGCCAATAGCTAAAATGTCTATCCTGGAATTTATGTTATTGACTACAGGTAAGAATCCTTACTTATGTCCTATCTGCAATCAATCTGAGATGGTTATCACCAAAGTCTTACAACCGATAAGAGGTTCACCCGTGAAGAAAGTTTTTCCTCGACCTATAACTGCCGACAGAATTGTGATGATATGAAAATTAATCAGATGTCTATCTGAGTCAGGATTGGTATGCACCTGCAGAAAAGAAAACCTTATAAATCAATACTAAAAAACAAAAATGAATCAAATGACACAAAAGAAATGAACAAATTGTCTAGATGTATAGATATTCTGTTGAATTGTGAGTTTAGTAAATGTTTATAACACAAATCGGGACTTTATTAAAACTACACAGCGTAAGGTTCACCGATAGGTGATTAGCACAACACAACCAAAAATGTCGTGGGGTGACCTTGCACCCACGGACATTTGTTGCTAATTGTTTAGCCACAGTATTTCAATCTCTACCAATTGCAATGTAGATTTCGTGACCATACTTAGGTGATGTAATTTTCAATTCTCTTTCTTGTCTTCCTTGCATTGTTATTTGCACTCCTTTTTGATTGAATCTTTCGTTTTCTATGTTATTAATGTGTTGTTCTCCTTCTTCACACTTTTCATATTCTTTGGTGATAGAGATTTCGCCAGATAGGATATCAAAATCAACATTTTGCCAATATTCACACAATTTACCAGCATTGCTTGTGTAACCTATTAAATAAAATTCGTCATCTATAAGACCGTATTTATCTGTGAATCCCCACTTCCAGCTAGTTCCTCCAAAATGGCTTATAAGTAAGTTGTCGTTTTCAATTAAGAGTTCGCCAAATGGGTCACCCATCATACCTCCATCCTTGCTTCCATATAACGCTTGCTTTGAACATTTCCACTGTCTCCATTTTTTGTTGTTCTTGAGTTTATAAATAATCAATTCTCTTGGAACACTTTGTTCCTCTGCATCGGAAATTGTATTGTAGATAACTACAAGTTCACTTATTGAATCTCCATCTAAATCACCAGAGATTGAATCTACAATTGAATAGTTTTTTGGGACATTCAATTCTTGACCTGTTGCAATTACTGCATTCATTATTATGGTCAATATGTAGATCGATTTTTTCATATTGTGGCTAAC
>CAZPUF010000293.1:0-3115 GCA_964589705.1 uncultured Saprospiraceae bacterium
AGTTGATGGCTCTC
This sequence comes from uncultured Saprospiraceae bacterium, assembly GCA_964589705.1. GTDB lineage: Bacteria > Bacteroidota > Bacteroidia > Chitinophagales > Saprospiraceae > RFSX01. The sequence continues at coordinate 15 of CAZPUF010000293.1, forward strand.
GTTTCTTTCAAAATAAGCAGCAATGCTAATTTGTCTCTGACTTTCGTTGGGATACACTTCTAAGTACTTCTTTAAAATGGTCACGAGATCAGACTTCGATGGTAATGTCATGCCGTATACAACTTTAGTATAAAGGTAGAGACAAATAAAGATGTTTTAACGTATATTGACAGAGAAACTCTTAGGATATGAAAAAGTTAGAAGAAATTCTCCAAACTTATAGACAAGTAGAATTTTATAGAGATAAGGGACAACAAACTTCCACAATAGCAAACAAGATTGATGGAACTAAAACTAATAATACAATATCATTTGAGACACATTTTGACAGGAAGGGCTATTTTAAATTTAATTTCTCAAAATTCGATCAACAAGATGCGCTCCTACTAAAGGGATTAATATTAAAAGAGATCAATGAGGATAAAGTCAAATCTGTAATTGATTGGGTTGGAAAAGAACCCGTCACTCAAGAAATAGATATTTATTTCGCTCTTGCTACCCACACAGGTATATCTCAAAAATTATCACATACAATCCCTTTTTTTCTATATGGTAATGCTGATGCTCATTTTTATGGCGAGGGTTCAAGAGAGGAATCCGACGAAGAGGTGAATGGTATTGAATGCATGGCCATAAGAACAAGTCAAAAAATAGAATCGAAAACACCAACAAAAGAAGAATTAGAAAAAGTGAAAGCGCAATTTCAAGATCTGCCCTCAATAGCCGATAATATTAAGAAAATAGAAGATGAAATAGCAAATAGTAAAACCGAACATATATCCTTCGATACCAAGTACTATTTCCAACGAAACGACAACTTATTGATAAAAATGAAATATCAAAGTATTTCAGAAAAATTCATTATAAATTCGGTTACAGAATATCAACCAGCAATAAAGGCCGATAATTAAGTTATGAAAGTACACTTCAGAAATATAATTCTCTTTATTTATTCCTTTCTTTCACTCTTCTACTTAAGTGCACAGACCTTCACCGATCCTGAGAACCTAGCAGAGGCAGTCAATGCTTCTACTGATGGAGGCGTATTTATTGTAGCAAATGGAACTTACAATGACTTTGAAGCGACTTTCGAAGTAATGGCAACAGCCAATAATCCAGTTATCATCAAAGCGGAATCCGTAGGTGAAGTTACATTGACAGGAGAATCTCATTTCGTCATTCGCAAGTCTGCACATGTTACGATAGAAGGCTTCACATTTGACGGTCAGGGTGAAGACTCCTTAATTAAGCTTGAAGGTTGTAATCATATACGCATTACACAAAATGTATTCGAACTAGAAACAAGAGAATCTATTAAGTGGGTATTTATTGGTGGATTCTGGAGTGATAATACCTTCCCATTTGACTACCCTAGTCACAACAACAGAATCGATCATAATATCTTTCAAAATAAAAATACACCAGGTCATTACATCACAGTTGATGGCTCTTTTGATAATACTGGCTCAGAAGAAACCTATTATCAATCTCAGCATGACAGAATAGATCATAACTACTTCAAAAACAATGGACCTAGAGCGGTAAACGAACAAGAGTCAATTCGCATAGGTTGGAGCGAAATGTCTTTGAGTAGTGGATATACTATAGTAGAACACAACTTGTTTGAAGACTGTGACGGTGACCCTGAGATAGTATCCATCAAATCCTCAGACAACATTATCCGACACAATACATTCAGAGGAAGTTATGGCACCTTATCATTGAGACATGGAAATAGAAATAAGTTGGAGAGTAATTATTTCTTTGGGAATGGAAAGCCCATAGGGACCTCACCCGATGGTGCACAATTATATACAGGAGGCATTCGAATATATGGTACAGATCATCTAATTATCAACAACTACATGGAAGGGCTCAATGGCACAAGATGGGATGCACCAATTGCACTTACACTAGGAGATGCTATTGATGGACAAAGCTCTAATCTTTCCAAACATTTCAGAGCAGAGAGAGTGACTATAGCTTTTAATACCTTGGTCAATAATGTACATGGAATTGAGATTGGGTTTGACAACAATAATAACTTTAATAGAGACCTTGAAGACATTACAATTGCCAATAATCTCATTACTGGATTAGAAAATAGTTTGGTTGATATCGTAGATACCGATAACGATCAAGGAGATAACATTTCGTGGATAAATAATCTAATGTTTCCTAGTGGTGCCGCTACGCTTTTGTCTGGTGCTATATCTACTTCATTTGATGCTAATCAAGTCATTAACGAAAATCCATTTCTAGAATTTGATACAGCCAGTGGTGTATGGAGAACCACAATTTCTACTCGCTTATTAGACAACACTTTAAATATAGATCCAGTCACAGAAGACATAGAAGGTCAAGAAAGACCAGCGCTCAGCAATCCTGGTGCTGATCATTATAGCTTGCAAAGTATTCGCTATGCTCCATTATCACCTGAAGATGTTGGGCCCACTGCCAGAGGCAATACCACTTCGGTTAGCTTATCAAATCCACAAGGAGAAGTTCTAATTTACCCTATTCCTGTAACTGACAAACTGTACTTGAATAATATTAATCCACGATTCAATACTATTGAGATAATAAATTCTAATGGTGAAAGTATTCTATCACAACAAACTAAGAATCCAGAATCATCCATAGATGTAACTCAGTTAACTAGTGGCATATATTTTATTCAATTATTTGACAATTTTGGAATTGTAGATACTTATAGATTTATAGTCCAGCGATGAGTTTTATACTTATATACGCCAAAAGAACATACAAACTTTACAATCAAAATAGTACACTTGAAAATATATAATCCAAGTATATTCCTAATTATTCTATTAGGACTTCTCGCAATGAATTTCAATCGCAACGAATGCAGCGATTTAATAAGAGGCTGAGAGTTTACTCTACATCTTTAGATGTTGATGAATAAAAAATTAAACAACTATAAGTCAGAAATTTTTTGTCAAATTTCTTTTTCCTAGCCAAGCATACATAATCTCTTAAGAAGCATGAGACTTCCGAGATGATTGCAGGATAATCTTTAGAATCTTAAATTCCTTCTAATTTCTAACAACCGTAATACTAAAACAGGGATCTACTGGACA
>CAZPUF010000294.1:0-3082 GCA_964589705.1 uncultured Saprospiraceae bacterium
GTAAAGAATTTTACACAACAAAGGTCAAATGAGAAAATCTTTTAGTGCTCGTGCAACGGGGGTGTATTCCGTATTGCTTCTCTTTTCTATTGTCTATTCATCAGGGACACTTATAGCCCAATGTCCGTCTACTTTTATTTCAGGCTCTGTGTATTCAGATGCTGATAATGATGGTCAGTTTGATGGAGGAGAGAATTATTTGTCTGGCGTACTAGTCAGAGTGTTTGACTCTGCTGGTAATTGGGTAGGACAATCTGTCACCAATGCATCAGGATCTTATGATGTTAGTGGCGTTATCGATGGACAATCCTATCGTTTGGAGTTTTTGCTAGGTTCAGACCAGCAAGTATCTACTATTGGACCAGATAACGGTGGAGATATTCAGTTTACGACGGCGCCAAGTTGTAGTGCTGATTTAGGATTAACAAGTCTTTCTGGCAGCTGTGGAGAGGATACGGAAGTCTTTCTTACCTGTTTTGTCAATGGTTTAGGGGCAAACAGTCCTGGTCAGGAAACGATATTAGGAATAACAAATAGTTTTAATTCCTCTTCACCTGTTACTGTATATAGTACACAGAATGAGACAGGTTCGATATGGGGATTGGCTTATCGAGAAGGATATAACGAACTATATTCTTCTGCCTTTGTTAAGCAGCATGCATCGCTAGGTGCTGGAGGCCTTGGTGCCATTTACTTAACTGATATCTCTGGTTCACCTACAACAAGTATGTTTGTTGATTTAAGTCGATTAGGTCAAAACCTTGGAAATCTAGCACCTGCAAATAGTGCCGTCTGTACCTATGGTAACCAAGTCGGACAAGTTGGGCTAGGAGGAATGAGTATAGACGCTAATGGTACAACACTCTATGTTGCCAACTTATTTACTAAAAGCATAGTCAGTGTAGATATACAAAATCCAACTGTTGCAACTACACAATCATACAGCGTACCTAATCCTGGATGCAATGATGGATCTTATGAAATCTTTGCAGTTACCACCTTCAATGGTTCAGTATATGTAGGTGTAACATGTACAGGAGAGGCGTCTCAAAACGAAGCAAACACAAGCATGCATGTTTACGAATTGAATCCAGTAAATGGTCAATTCAGTTTAGTCTTTAGCGATAATTACTCCTATGGTTTTTGGAGTGATGCTAATATTTCTGGCTTGCAGACTCAGCAATGGTTAACAGATATAGACTTCACAGCTGACGGCAATATGATATTAGCCCTGTCAGATAGATTAGGGCATGCATTCTGCAATGCAAGTACTTCTAGAATAGATGACCAGTTTGGTGATATACTTATAGCAAGTCAATCAGGAAATGGTTGGATCTTAGAGAGCAATGGCCAATTGCCAGGACAGTCGGGTACTGGAGTAGGTAACGGACAAGGACCTGGAGGCGGAGAATTTTTTGGTGAGGATTTCTTTCCAGCTAATCCAACAGATCACCCAGAAGTTGCTTTAGGTTCAGTATATGTATTACCAGGCTCCAATGAAGTTGTAGCAGCAGTTTTTGACCCTGCATTTGCAGCTTATTCTGGAGGATTACACAGATATAATACACAGACTGGCGTTAAAGTCGGAAGTAGAGAACTTTATAATCAAAATATAGCGGAATACTTTGGAAAGGCGACTGGGTTTGGAAATATAGTTGCGGCCTGTGGGTCTACAGCTCCCCAGATAGGAAACTACGTTTGGAGGGATATAGACTGCGATGGGGTACAAGATGCAGGAGAGCCAGGAATAGCTGGTATTGATGTTGTTCTTTATAATTCTGATTGCGCTATTATTTCTACGACAACTACAGATGCTAGTGGAAATTATAGTTTTAGTGACGGTATCATACCTGGGGTTAATTATTTTGTAGGGTTAGATGTGCCGAATTTCAATGGTAACTCTGAAATTTTCTTTATAAATAATGTTGCTTATACACCTACGGTTGTAGGTTCAGGAGATAGATTGGATTCTGATTTACAATTTGTTCAAGGATGTAATAATCTTGGACCGCTAGTGCCAGTGACAATAACTGGAAATAATCAGACTTCATTCGACATAGGATTAAAGCCATCTACAAATTTTGATTTGGCATTGGTTAAGAGAACTATGACACCGAGTGGAAGTCAAATTGGTGATGTCATCGAATTTGAAATTGAAGTCTTTAATCAAGGATCAGTATCTGCGGTCAGTTATGAGTTGGTTGATTACTTGACACCAGCTTTTGGCTTTGATGCTTCTATAAATTCAGGTTGGGTTCAAAGTGGTAATACTGTAAGTCTATCAGTAAATAGTATTTTGCCTCCTGGTCAGAGCCAGACTCATTCTTTGTTTTTAAGATTAGATGGCTTTTCAAGTCTAGACCAACTAATTAATAGAGCTGAGATCAGCACTACATTGGATTCAAATGGACAAGTAGACTCAGATGTCGATTCTACTGCAGATTTGATTTTAGGAAATGATGCTGGCGGTATACCAGAAACAAGTACTGATAATCAATTAGATGGTGATGGCACAACAGATGAAGATGATGAAGATGCAGCAATTGTTTACATTTTTGATCTTGCTCTCAATAAAGTTAATAGAGATGTAAGGGCTTATGACATTGGAGAGACTGTGACATTTGACATCACAGTGACCAATCAAGGAAATTTAGCTGCTAACACTTTTGATGTCTCTGATATCTATCCACAAGGGTTGGAATTCTCTCAGGGTCAAAATCCTGGATGGGTTAGTGCAGGTCCAAATATGGTCACCTACACTCATACTGGTAACTTTCAATCTGGTGATGAGATTACAATTCCAGTAAGATTTGTAATTGCAGATGATGCACCACTTACTGAATTGAGAAACTTTGCTGAAATATCAGATTTTCAAGCTTCTATTCCTTCTGTAATCAATGATTTCGATTCTCAGCCTGATACAGATATTACTAATGATGTAGGTGGTACGCTTAATACGTCTACTGATAATATGACTGATGATAATGGGGAGGTAGATGAAGATGATCATGATCCAGCTAGTGTCCAGGTAAGAGCAGTTGATTTGGCTTTGATAAAGAGGGTAGAGAGAACAAGTTTCAAT
>CAZPUF010000295.1:0-3077 GCA_964589705.1 uncultured Saprospiraceae bacterium
ATCATATATGGGTGCTATATCATCATCCACAAAAAGCACATCCTCTTTATGATGTAGTGTATTGTAGATGTTGAATATTTGATCTGTCTTAAACGCTTGTCTACCGAATATGACCAACTTGTGACTGAGGCCACTAGCTTTTTTAAAGGTGTCAAATGCTTTGAGTAAGCCGTCAACATTTTTGCGAGGGTGCAATGATCCTACATACATAAAGTAGTCATCACCTCCTGTTATCGCAGATTTGATTTGCTCTTTTTTCTCTCCAGCCAATGGCCTGAATCCATCAGGTGCAGCATTATGAGCGACTGATATTTTGGATTCAGGTATATTGTATGTGGAGATAATATCTTGCTTGGTCGCATTAGATACAGCGATAAGATGGTTTGCTTTATTGTGATATTTTCTAGAGTAATGAAGCATGTAGTGCCGATGTGACCACCGAAGAAATTGTGGGTAGTGCTCGTAATTCAAATCATGGCTTACCATCAATGTAGGCACCTTAGTTTTGAGGCTGAGATACATATCACCAGAAAAGAAAACATCCGCATTTATTCTCCTGAGCAAACTAGGAATAGTAATCTCAAACCAGTAATACCAAAGGATTGGATGACGTGCCTGTGGCCAGGCTATATGAGGTATGACATTATCAGCAAAGATGAATTTTGGATCATATTGTCTGTCAAAGATGAAATGAAATTCGGTGTGAGGATTGGATAGAACCATCCTTTTGAGATTCTCGTAGATATACCTAGCAATCCCTTCCATTCGATGTGGTAGAAGTAATCTGGTGTTTACCGCAACTCTCAATCTCTATACATTTAATTAGGTAACACCAAGGTAGACTTATTTTATACAAATAGGACTAATGAGGCGCTTTGAGAACAATTAGCATAGTATATGCCTAAAATCTCTTATATTTAATTAACCAAAAAATCCCCCCAAATTGAAAACACTATTATTAGGGCAAGACCCTTCCTATAACACAACATGCCATACAGTGCTATTGGATGTTGGAATTACGGACATCGTTCAATTCAATGATGTCAAGCTTGCAAGCCAATTTCTACAAGCTAATAATGTTCTTTTTGTAGTTGTAAGTGTAATAGAAGCGTGTTCTGAAGAATGGAAATCTTTTCTTGATTATCTTAACTCAGTAAGAATTCCATTTGTAGTAGCATCATCAAATAATTCCGATTTACTAATCGATCATGCTATTAGTTTCCAATCTCAGGGATTTTATAGTTTTCCTGTAGATCAGACCTCCTTCTCATTTTATGTCAAGAAGTTGTTGCTGGAAATTGAAAAGAATCATAACAACAAATTCTTTGTTATCAGACATAAGAGAGTATATGTCAATATACTTCAAGAGCAGATTGTTAAGATTATCACTAAAGGGAATTACTCGTATGTTTTCCTGAAGACAGGTAAAAAGCATGTCGTTAAAAAACCACTCAAACGACTCTTGGAAAAGTTAGACCCTAAGCTCATCATACAATGTCATAGGTCTACCGCTTTTAATATCACCATGTTAGAAAGAATAGAAATGGTGGATCGCAAATTAATTCTCATGAATGGAGAAGTGCTCAAGTTGGGTAATAACTATAAGCACTTAGTCAAGTCAGCTATGGAATTACGGTTTGACTGATTTTTAACTAAGACCCTATAATGATTATCAATATGATAGGCAGATAGAGGCTTTTTTAGTATACTTAGAACATGAGCTCAATTGTACAGAAAATAGATGCTTTTGCTTCTGGATACAGTTCCTTTATGTGGGGGATGCCGCTTTTGGTCCTCTTGGTTGGCGGTGGACTTTACTTTTTGATATTATCAAGGTTCTTACCATTTAGATACTTTGGACATGCTATAGATATACTCAAAGGAAAGTATGATGATCCTAACGATCCAGGTGAGATTAGTCATTTTCAAGCCTTGACAACAGCCCTTGCTGCTACTGTAGGCATGGGTAATATCGCAGGTGTAGCTGTGGCTATAAGCGTAGGAGGTCCAGGTGCTGTATTTTGGATGTGGGTCAGTGGGATTATTGGAATGGCCACAAAGTTCTTTACATGTACTTTAGCCATTATGTATAGGGGAGAGGATAGGAATGGTGTTGCTCAGGGAGGGCCAATGTACTTTATTACAGAGGGACTTGGTAAGCATTGGAAGCCATTAGCCATAATATTTAGTGCTGCTGGACTCATAGGAGCACTACCAGTATTCAATGTCAATCAATTTACCCAAGCGACAGTTGATATCTTACTAGAGCCACTAAATATAAGTACTGGAGTGACAACAAAGTTTGTTATTGGCTTAATGCTATGTCTCCTTGCAAGTGCTGTTATTTTGGGTGGATTAAAACGAATAAGCAAAGCCGCTTCTCGTCTAGTCCCAAGTATGGTTGTTCTATATTTTCTTGCAGTTGTTGTCATTCTGGTTACGCATATTGAGGAGTTGCCAAAGTATCTTTTATTGATTATTACCGATGCATTTGGAGCTGGCCACTTGAAAGAGCCGGTTACTGGAGGAGTATTAGGCGCATTGATTGTAATAGGAATAAAGCGTGGAGCTTTTTCTAATGAGGCAGGGATAGGTACCGCTCCGATGGCTCATGGTGCAGCAAAAACTAAGGAACCTATAAGAGAAGGCCTAGTCGCTATGATGGGTCCTTTTATAGATACGATTATTGTATGTACGCTAACCGCACTAGCTATACTGGTGACAGGTGTATGGCAAATGACTGATGATAATGGAGTGACATTGACGGCACATGCTTTCTCCAAAGGATTGCCTATGATAGGACGATATATCCTGCTGTTATGTATAGCTATCTTTAGTATATCCTCCTTACTGAGTTATTCCTATTATGGTAGCAAGTGTGCTGTTTTTTTGTTTGGCGAATCTGGCAAGTCATGGTACAACGCCTTCTATCTTCTGAGCATACTGGCCGGAGCTACGTTGTCTTTGGATATCATTATCAACCTCATTGATGGAACCTTTGCAGTCATGGCACTGCCTACGATGATTGCGACTATATTATTAAGTAGAAAAGTCATTAAAGAAGCAGACATATATTT
>CAZPUF010000296.1:0-3059 GCA_964589705.1 uncultured Saprospiraceae bacterium
CAATACTATCAATCCCATTCCATATAGCAGCGAAGTCTGTAACTTCTGGCATAGCGGTGGGTGGATTCAGTTTACTTACTGGGCCTTCAAAATAAAGTGTCTTTGGTGTAAAAGAAATAGTTTGCTGCGCTTGTACACTATAAGAAACCAATAAGAGAAATATCAAGAGTCGAAGATTCATAATAGAAAGTTGTGTTAGACTTGATTATAATCTACTTGAAGATACCGATTCAAAAGAAAATCACATAATCTTTTAAAGTCGTGACTGGCACTAAGCAAATGATAATTAGAAGTTACAAACTACACAATGGGCGGATAACAGAGTAATATCTTGGCGGGAGTATGCGCTTGGATAGTTATCTGATCTATAGCTGCAGAAATAAATATTTCATCGGCCTGCTTGAAAGGATATTGCTTCTCATTGCATGTAATGAGTCCTTCGCCAGCATATATAACCATCACATAGAAAGTATCTCTGGCGGCAAGCGTATATGAGTCAGTAAGGTCTAACTCATTGAGTCCAAAGCAAGGTGTGTGCTTTTTATTAAATAGCGTTTTGTATGTATACCCATCTCCTTGATCTAGGACCTCTGGTTCGACTTTCCAATTCGCCATAGCCTCCTCTTCGGTAAATGTATCATAGTGAAAACAGTCTAACATTGTCTCCTCTCCTACGCCTTGGTGTATTAATTCTGGTCCAATTTTTAATCCCTTAGGTGTTGTCTTTTCTGTTCTCATTGTGTAGTCCGTAGGCTCCTGCACTTCCATCAAAAAACAGCCTGCACCTATAGCATGGGGTACTCCACCATAGATCATATAAGCATCTCCAGGAGCTACCTTAATCTTGTGTAGACAACCGAGCATTGCCTCTATATCTTGCTTATCAAAACATGCTTTCCATAGAGCCTTAGTCACATGCTTTTTGAACCCCATATAAATTACAGGTTCCTCTCCATCAATAGTCCGTGTATTGAGTATATACCAAGATTCGGTTTTTCCAAATTCAGAATTGAGAATATTCTTGGCATAAGCTTTATCTGGATGCACTTGGATGGTCAAGCGTTCTACAGAGTCCAGCATTTTGATAAGCACCCCTGTATCCCCATATTTTTTGGCAAGTGCTTTGCCTAAGAAAAGTGCTGGATTAGACTGAATGATTTGTTTGAGATGGACGCTTCCATTATCAGTACTGATAACAGATTGGCCCTCGTGCTCTGGCCTATTTTTCCCTCTTGCAGTAACTGTGGACATGATCCATTGCTCTGGTTTATTATTATCTATCTCCTCAGGCATCTGCTTCCACCTGTCTATTAGTGCGCCACCTTCATAAGTTCTCCAGACACGATTGTCAGATTGTTTTAGTGGGACATGCGCCAATGCTTCAAGATGTATGCTCATAGGAAATGGTTTAGTAGAATGTATTTAGATAATTACCTATTACAAAGTAGACCCATAAATATTAAAATCAAAATCTAACAGCATAGACAACACTTTTCATAAATATTGCCTAAGACTTTTAAGATTCGGTTTCTTATTCTATAGACTTGTCCGTCAATAATTTATAATGATTAGGTCGCTCTGGATTAATGTCTCTCCCAGGAATCGATTTTGCATCTACTCCTCTCAGGGTAGCCAACATATCCTTACCCACTATCTTAGATCCTCTATAATAAGCATGGCCTGATAGCTTCATCGGAAGGAAAGTCTCATCACTTATATCAGTAACATCCACAAAATGATAGGACGGTAATATGGCACTTGCTTGATGAGCACCATCTAATCCAAGTCTTGGCTTTTTATTAAGTCTCTTAGAGATACTCAGCGTCAAATCCTTTGAGCTATAATACATAGTAGACCGCCTACTATAGTTATTCAAATTAGCCAGTGAGCCGTCAGAAAGGAAAACATCTATATCCATATCTGCAGCGCTGAGTATAACATCACCATACATTTGCCTTGGGGGTTGTATCTTGCTATGGATCTCTTTGAATAGCTCACAACCTAAAGAATGGGCCATAAAATCTGACTCAATAGCGCACCCTCTATCTTCTTTTATTTGACTAATGGTATCATTAATCTTCAGCAGCTTAACCGATATATCTTTAGCAACGGCATAAGCATTTTCTTTATCTCTACTATAAACAGGAAAATTGCCAGGCCACCTTATCCAAATTAATCGACCTAGGTCTGAATCTTGGGGGTGTATATATAATTCTGTTAGTCCTATAATGGTATAATTCATATTGAGCACTTGCCCACCCATCATACCATGCATGTAGTAGAGAACATTGTCTTTATCATCAGGTAGGGACTTAAGATCACTCTCCATCAATAGTAAGAAAGTATCTATATCTGCAGTCGTATAAATGTATTGTTTCGAAGAATCCTCCTCAGTATAGACTACTTTGTATTCAAAGGTGACAACACTATCATCTACCAGATCTACTTCTATACCATAGTGCCTAGGCAATGATGAAAAGGTAGACTGTGTATCTTGCCCAAACCCATATACTGCTAACAATAAAAAAGAGGCTGTTATTATCCGCATTAGAATATTGAATTGTACTATCCTTACAATCTTATATCCTATAATATGGTTCCTATTCACCACAGAACTTTTCGATAAATCTAAGAGCAGACCTATTACTAATTATCAGAAAACATGACTTCCGTATATTGATCACTTACCTCGATACCAAATTTTCCTTTCTCATATATCCAGGTATTATCTCTTCCCACAAACATCAAGTCGTCTTTTGATATCTTGAATGTTATAGTCTTGGATTCACCACTTTTCAAAGCAATTTTTTTAAAAGCTCTTAATCTTTTTACTGGAGGCGTAATACTTGCTACATGATCCTTGATAAATACTTGCACGACTTCCTTCCCTTCTCTGACTCCAGTATTAGTTACCGTTATGGTAGCACCTATACCACCATCATCAAATATTTCAGGTACTAAGTTAGAATACTCAAAAGTTGTATAAGACAATCCATGCCCAAACTCAAATTGTGGATTAAAGCTATTGAGAGAAAAATCTGTGTGAATCTGATCTGTAC
>CAZPUF010000297.1:0-3057 GCA_964589705.1 uncultured Saprospiraceae bacterium
AACCCACACAAAACTCTATTCTGACGAATTGTAGAATGGAGGAGATGAGATGTAAAGAAAAGAGCAACAAGATAATACCTCAAAATAAGGGGATACTTTCTTGCTTAGAAATAGCAAGTCTATTCTTTGTGAGGCTTAGACTTGCAATAAGAGGCTAGCAGGTAGCTATGGTCAGATGCGTCATACTTAGGTTATACCATTAGAAGGCTGAGCATTGAAAAAAGGTTTTTTTGCCTTCGTGTACTTGGTTGTTGTTTATCTATCCAACAAACTTCAATTTCTTATTAACGTGACATTGCCATAGATGGTTTCTAAGTCATCCGCCCCATTATTTATTGTCGCACTATAGATGTACACTCCAGGCAGCATCTGACGGCCATTATATGTGCCATCCCATCCAGATCCTTCATCACCTAATCCGAAGGCAGTTTCAGTATAAATGATATTGCCCCATCTATCATAGACTTGTAATGATTCTATGAGCCCAGGTGATTTTATAGAAAAAGCAGTAAAGAAATCATTCTGCCCATCACCATCTGGAGAAAATATATTCGGGATATAGATCTTGTCAGCTAATATGACGCTTAAGCGTACCTCTTCTTCTATTATGCAACCATGATTGTCTGTCACAGCTACCTTGAGATGCGTATCCTCAGATACAGATACTGTCAAGAAAGAATCACTACCAATGATACCTCCATCTTGGTTTGTCCACTCTACCTCAGTTATTGTACGATCTTCTGACAACTGTACCTCTAATAATTCTGGGGTATCATAGATCACCTCTATCTCTAATGGAATATTGATCTCAACTTCTGGAAACTCTATTATTTCAATTTCCTTGCTAACAGTACACCCATTGTTATCCACTAATTCTATCTCATAACGACCAGGAACTAAAGCCTCTAATTCTTGTGCTCCGCCCTGGGGTTGATTATCGACATATAAGGTCAGCGGCAATTCACCACCTAGAATATTGGTCAAAGTGATTTGTCCATCATCAGCACTATAGCAATAGATATCGGATTTTTCGAATTCAAAATCTTGTAACATATCAGCTGCATTCTCTATGATAGATGATATAGTAGAAGAACAGTGTGATTCAGGATTATATAAGGTAGCACTATACTCTCCTGGTTTTGAAATGACTGCCCTTTCATTGTTTGAATCTATGATACTGCCATCGACAGTTTGCCAGTCTACTATCACTTCATTGTCAGGTATACTCAGAAGCAATTCCATTTGCTCGGTATCACATTGCCAATCATCGGTGGGCAAAAAGGTGCCTACTGGCACTTCCTTGTTTTCTAATACTGTAAACTCTTCAGTCAGCTGGCACCCATTGCTTGCAGTTAATGTGACAAAGTAGAGGCCGCCTTCTATGACTTTTGGATTTGGAAGTTGGGAGTCGAAGCCTGTTCTGTTACTCCAATGATGGCTAGTAATGTTTTGATTTGCTGTATAGTTTATGGTCGTCTCTGTCCTTTTACAATTAATGGTATCGTGGTTAAAAGTGGCGCTGACTTCCAAGGTGTTTTCATCTACAAATATCGAAGCGGGCACTTCACAATCCACACCAGGAATAGTCGCTATACAATTATAGCTGCCACCCGCTCCTACTATCATTTCATTGCTATTAGAAAGGACATTACCCGATCCGTCAGTCCATGTATAATCTATCTGCCCACTATAACCCTGAAAGACCAATTCCGCTGACAAGGATGAACTTCTATCTAGGCAGTTAATATCATTAGAAGAGGCTAAGGCAAGACGTGAGTCGTCGAAATCTATTAAGGTAAATTCAGTGATTTCTTGGCATTGGCTATTGGGATTAAGAACTGAATAAGATCCTTCCTCACAATAGTCTACACCGTATATATTATAACATGATGACGAAGAACAAATCACTTGATTTCCGATGTTATTGAATATAGGTTCTATGAATATGACTTCCTGCACTTCGAACAGACAGGTGTCTACCTCACAAGTCACCGTTGTAGACGTTGTGATCACTTCTCCGCAAAAACTAAATTGGTCTCCTTCACATAATACTACTGGTGGAAGCACTTCTACAATAGGTGGAATAATCGTTACGGACAGCGGTAAGACCTCACCGCAAACTAATAATCCACTGCCACAAGCACCCAAGATAGGGTCTCTATGTTCTATGACACTTATCTCAAAAGTATCTGCCTCCAACCAGTTAATCTCTACGACCGCCGCTGTACTGTCTCCTACAAATTCCCAGCCTTCGCTTGGTTCTATTATCCATTCATAACAAAGAAGATTCTGTTCAAATAAATTAGATGTAGTGCAACTTGGAGAACGACCTGACCCCACACAGGTAGCCGGCGTAAAACCATACATTGCCATTCCATCAACACAACCTTTGCTCTCCCCAGTCACCATCCCATTCATAGGCATATCCAAGGAGTCTGATTCAAAATCTATTAAAGTAGTATCTATTCCAGAGATGGCATTTATCTGGTAATCACATACCGACCCTTTATAGCCATCTAGAAAAAGAAAAACAAGTTCGCCAGGCACCAAGCCACCTCCAGTCAGTGTGAATGCCGATGTGTTTCCATCTACACTACAGGCAATAATCTCATCAAAATTGCAATCCCTATATAGCCCTGCTTGCATACCTGAAACCTGGATGCTATCACAGTCCACGAGTGTACAGTTCTCAGGTGTTATCTGTAGTTCTATATTTTCTTCGCAAGCGAAAAACTTATACCATTTTATATTGTCAGCTTCTCCATCATTGGGACAGAGAGGGGATGGCGCATTCGTGTTGGGTACAGCAGACAAAGACCCATTCAGATTGATTAAATCTACAGAACATAAGGCAATGGCATTCTCACATGAGTTTCCAGAATTGTCTGATGGAAATTCGCACTGGGCAATACTGTATACACTGACTAGCATTAATATAATGCTCAGTAGAAAGCTGTTCATATCTGTATTTTTTGAGGTCTTATGTATTAGATACTTAAGCGGAGGGATTTGCTGCCTAGCCTAGTAAAATGAAATATGAAAGTGAGAAATGTATTT
>CAZPUF010000298.1:0-3049 GCA_964589705.1 uncultured Saprospiraceae bacterium
GAAGTAGTGCTTTGGTCATATTGACCATTTTGCCTTTTACCTTAGGCATGTTTCTAATTTATTGGACGCATAAAAACATGCATGCAAATGGTTTGGAAAATCGCGAGATTCAAAAAAAGACAGAGTGCCAATTAGCCGTTACTTCGTTTATAAAAGAGATTGATAAGTTTGCCTTTTTGGTATCAGGTATTCGAAACCAAATCGAATCACTAGACAAGGTTCCAAATGCCAGAGAACTCCAAAATATATTATTGGACAATTTGGAAGGGATGAATTTTGATAAAAATATGGTTATATCGTATGTGGATTCAAATCATGTCTTTCAATACTCTATAACTCGGTCTGCTATCAATGCAAATACCTTATCTGGTAAAACTGTACAGTCCTTACGAGATACTTCAGAAATTGCACGGCTCAATAACTTAATGGAGTCAGATCAGCTCCATATATTTCCTCCACTTAATTTGATAGAAGGCTGGGGAGGTATCCCACTTAGTTTTCGTTTCCAGAAAGAAGGAAAGACATTGGGTTATTTTGCACCAATAGTAGATATTAATTCCGTTTTGGATGAAATATATACAAGACCTTCGTCAAAAGAGTTTGCCTATAAATTCTCGTACAATGATAATCTAATATTCGACCGACATTCGGTATATGATGGAAATAAAATCTACAATAACTTAAAAGACACTGAGTTCTATAAAAACTTTGAGCCGATATCTACTGCTCATTATGTAGAAAATTCACTTTCTCGATTTGGCGCAAAATTCAATATTGCCATAGACTACAAAGATGAGTTTGAGTTGGACTTTAATCAGACACTATTAATTCGCAGTTGGTATTTTATTAATACTGCTATCTTTTTTGCAATCTGGCTTTTTATGTATTGGCAAAATAAAAAAAGGCTGGAACTGGAAAATCAACGGGATCAATTGGAAAAGTACAATGAAGCAATGGAAAGATTCAACTTTGCCACATCCCATGACCTTAAGGAACCCTTGAGAACCATTGGATCATTTAGCTCTTTACTAAAAAGAAAATATGAAGATAATCTAGACGAAAAGGGGAAAGAATATTTTGGTTTTATCACTAGAAATGTTGCAAGAATGAGTGAGCTACTTGATGATTTATTGAAATATAATGGAGTATTGAATGTTAATGAAATGTCGAGGGAATTAATACCTTTTGTGGATATAATAAATGATGTCAAAGAAGCACTATTTTTATCCCTTCAGGAAAGTAATACCCAGCTAATAATAGAAGCAGATTACCCAAGTGTATATGTCAATAAAACACAAATACTTCAAGTTTTGCAAAATTTGATTTCCAATGCAATTAAATTCAACGATAAAGAAACTTGTCAAATACACATAGGCTACAAACAGAAAAATGATCTCAACGTTTTCTTTGTAAAAGACAATGGGATTGGGATTAATGAAAAATACCATAAAATCATATTCGAAAGTTTTCATCAACTTAATAAGCAAAAATATAACGGCTCTGGATTAGGCTTGTCGATATGTAAGAAAATCATTGAGCAATACAGTGGAGAAATCTGGGTGGAGTCGAACATACAACTTGGTTCTACTTTTTACTTTTCGTTGCCAAAGAATGGATTAAGAAAATAGAGGTTCTATGTATTTTACACTAAAAAAGAAAACCCAAAACTATATTTAATGCTTGATTGCCACTAATGCTCTATATCAATAAAACATATCATTGTCCCAATCTACCTGTACAATAGTCGCAATGAATAACATCTAATAGAATTTGCGAAATCTAATCTATTCGAATTTTCTAATCTCAACAATATTGATGATATTCCAACATGAAATGGAAGATTGCAATCATTATCATAACTCTAATCTTTAGTCAAGGTGTAAATGCCCAATTCATTAACACAGATTTTGAAAATTGGGACGTGATTAATGAAAGTAATTTTCCTACAGATTGGACTATAAATCCGCAGAATCACTGCGAACCCAACAGTACTATTTTTCAGGTAGCAGATGCCATTAGCGGCGATTATGCGATCATGTTCACTGCTGGTTGTGTCTTTACTGATACATTTGAATCTGAAAGGTTAAGCCAAAGAATTGAGCTCGACCCTCAACTTGACAAGCTGACTTCTCTAGAATTTTACTACAAGCATATTAATATCTCAATTCTTAATAGAGATTCAATTGGTTGTGCCTTTGTCGATCTAAGATTGGATCATGACACCGAGCCGACAACTTCTTCACATGAATATTTCTTTCGAAAAAGTAAAGAAGAAGTTAGTGTATGGACCAAAGTTGAAATGGATCTTTCTCATTTAGAAAATGTGAAGTTGGCGAGTATTAGAATTCAAGGAGGAAGCTGTGATACTGGGACTAGTTCAGAAGGTAATAGTGAATTTATAATTGACAATCTAAAAGTTGGCATAAATCGTCTTACTAATACATCTGAAACGGAGAATGATATAGATGACATTAAAATATTCCCAAATCCAGCTCATGACCAGATTACATTATCAAAAACGAAAGAAGGTTATTTGAGAATATATAATACGAACGGCACACTAATACATGAAGTGTCTTCTGACACAAGAGACAACTATCATTTGAAAATAGACCATTTCACATCTGGGAATTATTTTCTTATCCAATTTGACAATAAAGGTCAATCACTATACCGTCGTTCGTTTGTAAAAACATAATTCTAATTGCTTCCAAACCAAGTCCTTTAGGTACTTCGTCTCTTTGGTCTATCTTATTTGGGATTCTATTGACCTCCACTAATCACAATGCCCACAGACTTCAGCACTAACAAAGTCCGTATAATTTATTATAGGTTGGCTGAGTCCTTTAACTTAGTGACTAATCTAAAACCTCACCATGATCAGGATATTAGCTCTAACATGTTTACTTATAAGTTTGCTCTCTTGCCAAAAGAATGTTACCCCTAAAACATATGAATGGCAAGCCTACGATGAATCCGAACGCCTGGCCGCCAATACCGACCATGAGTCACAGCGCATGCAATACAAGTTATTGCAATCTAAAGTACT
>CAZPUF010000299.1:0-3049 GCA_964589705.1 uncultured Saprospiraceae bacterium
AGACACCATATCTGGTTACTTGATATAATGAATGTCTTCCATAGCCATTGGCTTTTTTGCTCAAGTGCTTAAAGGTGACTCGACTATCATCTAGATGAAAGAAAGAGTATTTTCTGTCCTGATGACAGAAGAGACAAGAGTTATCATAGATTAGCTTTCCATTCTCAGGATCACCTGTATGCTCACCTTTTTTGATCATAGAGTCATGTGCAGTGCCAAAAGTAGCTGGAGAGGTGTGACTATATTTTGACTTTATCAATTTTGCTGCAGCCTCTCCATCCTCATTTCCATCAATAGCAGAATATATCATGTCTAAATCATCTTGAGTGAGATCCAAATCAGATAATTTCAAATCTATAGTCCATAGATAGGCCAGAACCGATTCCAGCTCCCAATCCTTAAGCTCACGACCCTGGGCACATTCTACAGCACATAGTTGGATCGCTTCTCGAATATCATTTCTTGCAGGCAAAACGAGGTCGCCATACTTTTTATAATAATCATCGTTATAATAGCTCTCTCTATTCACAGCTCCATACAAAGTAGTCCCTTGCAGAAAAGGCAAACCATTGCTACTGGTATATTCCAATCTGGCCTGCGGATCAATACTTGAGAGATCTGGATCTTCTTTCTCTAAATTGTGACAAGACGTGCAGACGAAATGTTTGCTCTGCTTCTTTGTTTCTCCACCTCCAGGTTTAGTGGTGATTCCATCTCTAATAATCGCTTCTCCTTTCTCTGCTGATATTTCATATGATTTAGTATTAGGGACAGGTGTTTTGATTTCTTCACCCAGTACCGATAATACCTTTGCCACTTTAAGATCTTCACTTGGATTCTCTATAGGTTTTAGATATGCTGCGCAAAACACAAACATAATTAGAGATAATATGAGGCTAAGCTTCTTTCTAAAGATCATCTCTTAAGATTGAACTGTCTTGCAATAGTAAATCCAAATCTAAATTCTCTATCCAACCACTGACTTTGTGTATACGGGATATAATCTGTCTCTACTATCCCTGTTGCATTAGTGAAATTAGCTTGAAAAACATGACCACCTCCTGTCTCCCACTCTATACCAATTCCAAATGGACTGCTAAATTCTCTATTGCCGTCAGCATCCAATTCTTCTCTTCTAAATTCAGAAAAAACCAAAGTACCATCCAATATGATAGCAATTGTTTTGCTGAGCTGATATTTCAAAGCTCCACTTACACTGGCTAAATCATTTGTGTCTTGAATTGCATTTGGATCTCCATTAGAAGGTACTATGTTTCTGTATGTCCATTGAGGAGCTATTTGAAGGGCCAATCGGTCACTAACCTTAGATGCTAATATCACTTGAATGTTATAACTCATTCTATGCGCAAACTGAGCGAAAAAATTAATTCGGCCAGGGTTCTCTCCTCTTGGCATGGTAGAGATCGTAGCCAAGCCCGAAAACGCTATTGAGAAAGGGCTTGTATCACTTTGTCTCAAAACTCGATATTTGGCTAATCCACTGACGTTTTGTGTCAATGGTCCAGCTCCTTTTGCTCTCATGATCCCGACCATTAGATTGTCGGTGATGCCATAATCAAACTCAAAGATGACGTCTGCTGCATTCTCCAAACCCCAAAGTGTTTGCCAGCCTCCATTGACATCTCCAAATCGGTGACCTATCCTAAAATCGAGTACCCCTTTTCTCAATGTCTCTACAGACTGAGAATTGATAACCCTTGTATCCTTAAATGTCTGGTGATAATTCTGAGCACTTAAAGATGCAAAGGCCCATGAAAAACAAAATAAAATTGTACTTACTATTACTCTAACCATCTATCACTTAATTTTCAGGGAAATCTTGTTCAATCCAGCAACTAAATATTCTAAAATCTTCATCTGTCATGTCATCTGGCCCATCTCCATCATCTCTTGGCATCCCCGTAAATGGATTATCGATTTGGGTCACTACTCTGTCAAATATAGATCCAAAATCAGTCGATATACCAGTATAAGTCGTATAATCAACAGCATCTTGTACACTACCATCATGGCAGCCTGAATAGGCACAATAAGTGGTCAAGATTGGCTGCAATTCTACATCATATCTTATCGTTTCTTGACAGTCCAAATCTTCTTGGACGAAAGTCGCCCTTGTGCAACCTAACCACAAGATTAAGACTAAGAATGATACAGCAAAGAAGATTTTTTTCATGGCTATCTATTTCTCAAGAAAAAATGAACTTTCAGACATCGTTTTGGGCTTAAATATGTTACATATTTGTATTTGCAAGTTTAGAACAAAATTCAATAAAATAAAGTTTTAATATATGTATCCAATAGAACTAGTCACCCCGATGGCAAAAGACTTAACAGATTTCGGTTTTGATGGTCTTTCGACACCAGAAGAAGTTGACAATATTTTAAGTAAAAACGAAGGAACAGTCCTTCTTGTGGTCAATTCTGTCTGCGGATGTGCTGCAGGTAACGCTAGACCCGCAGCTAAATTCAGCCTTCAAAATGCAACTAAGCCCACTCATGCTGTCACTGTATTTGCGGGTGTACATAAGGAAGCTGTAGATAAGGCCAGAGATTACTTACTCCCATATCCCCCTTCTTCACCTGCTATTGCCCTTTTTAAAGAAGGGAAATTAGTGCATATGATTGAGAGACATATGATAGAAGGGCGATCTGCTCAGATGATAGCTGATAATCTTATAGAGGCTATGAATACGCATTGCTCATAGGATGTCAAAATCATGATAAAAAAGCCAGACCCCGCATGGGATCTGGCTTTTTTTATTTGTAGATCTCTCTCATTATCTGTCCTGTAGACTCTTTCATATTATAATGAACATTACTATTCCTACAATTCCTCTAAGCGCATCACCTCTATTTCTTTATGAAAGATCGTATATATCAAAAAAGTCCCGACGATATAATCGCCGGGACTGAATCAGTTATGAAAAAAACTATTAAAGACCTTATGAAGGACTTAAGTATGTTTATCTCTTAGTATTTGAAGTGTCTATATATCTCTTCGTAGTACTAGCACAAACTTGTACTCTTC
>CAZPUF010000300.1:0-3026 GCA_964589705.1 uncultured Saprospiraceae bacterium
TATGATATGATGGGAGTTGGCACCAGAGCACTGCAGCTATTGGCAGTCTTAATTGCAATTGTCTCAGCTATCAGCATCTTTGTCTCCTTACTCAATTCTCTTAAGAGAAGAAAGTATGAATTATCGTTGCTGAGAGTAATGGGTGGCCGACCGAGCAAATTACTCATGCTTATCTTATTAGAAGGACTTATCTTGGCGATACTTGGATATATATTAGGCATGATTATAAGCCATGGTGCTATGTCTGGTCTAGGTGGGAATCTTCAAGAAAAGTACAATTATGACTTCAAGGCATGGACCACACATGGTCAGGAATTATGGTTATTCCTTGGGTCTATAGTTCTAGGATTATTAGCAGCCTTATTACCGGCGATCATGGCTTATAAGACAGATATACACAGAACATTAAGCGAAGGATAAGAACAGTGTAATCAGAAATTACAATACTACTACTGATTATTATTGCTTCACACTAGAAATCATATTTTGGGACAATATGTACACCTACGTCCGGATGTCACAACACTTCCCTTTTTTATCTCAGTATAGGTGGTTATTTTGTGAACATATACATTCAATAACTGCTTGAGCATATACTTGACAATGCTATCTAACGATTTTATAAGTATCTATTCAGGGCAAAAAAAAATTTATGATAAAAATTTACACTAAAGTTTTACTTATTGGACTACTGTGGATGATATTCTCACAGAATGCTTATGCGCAATGCGAAGCTGGAGATCTACAAACAACCACACCTGACACCTTAAGTTTAGATGAGACTTTTGATGTCATGGCAATCAATGAAGTTGTACCAGCTCAAGGTGGATATGGTTGGTTATTTGACAATACCAATACAGATGGGACTGGTGGTCTCGGGGGGACTTTTATATTTCCTGGATTGACTACAAGTGAGACGCTAGACAGTGATTTAGCTGGAGCACTTTCAGCCATTGGCTTCCCACTGTTGGAAGGCACTTGGGTGGTAAGAGGTGCTGCATACTCAGATATGGATATGGCCTTCGAGACTATCTGTTCTACAACAGCAGATTCGTTGGTTATCACCTTTGATAATGCTATAGGCAATGATATGTGCTTTGCAGGAGATCTGCAGACAGTCGACACTGTATTTGTGGCTGATGGAGAAACATTTGACCTCCTAGTTATCAACGAAATTATTCCTGCAGAGGGATCATATAGTTGGACCTTTGACAATACTAACACAGATGGGACGGGATCTATAGGTACTCTCTTTAATCTATTTACGCCTAATACGAGTTCTACTTTTGATAATGATTTGAATGGGGTGTTAAGCTCAAATATTCTTCCTGTACTTGAAGGTACCTGGATAGTAAGAGGAGAAGTATTTTCTGATGCACAAGGAATTAATTCATGCTCTATTACTGCCGATTCGTTGGTAGTTATCTTTGGAGAAGCAAGTGATGAGTGCATTAGTGGTGATCTACTGACTGTGGGTGCTGTAAGCCTCTGCGGTTCCGAAACTGTAGATGTAGAAGTCGCCAACTCTAATTCTCCAGGTGCTGGAGGATTCGGATATCTGATGCAAAATAGTGTAACAGGCGGCACAGGTGCTCTTGATGGGGATTTTGTACTATTTGGCGTAGGTGAGATGTTGACTGTAGATGCTGGACTAGGCGGTCTTCTAGCTCAAAATCAACTGAATAATTTTGAAGGTAGTTGGGTCCTTAAAGCTGTGTCATTTAATGACATTATGAATCCGCTTAATTCCATTTGTAGTATATCTCAAGACTCTCTTATTATCACTTTTAGCCCTGAACTATCGTTGACCTTAGATAATAATGGCAATACAGAAATTGTCTCAGACTTAAGGGGTGGTGTTGCTCCATTTACATATAGTTGGTCTAATGGAGAGACTACACCAAATGCCACGGACCTTTCTGATGGTGTGCTTATCCTATCTGTAACTGATGCTGCAGGATGTTTCATAGATGCATCTATCGTACTTGATAATACATCAGTAGAAGATATAGCCGGACTAGAATCATTTACGTTTGGCCCTAATCCGACAACTGGATTTGCCACCTTAGATTTCAAATTAGATACTGAGCAGAATATGATTATTAGTATACAATCTCTAGATGGAAGAATAATAGAAACCATCACTAACCAAAGGACCAAAGGAGGTGTATTCGATATTAATATGTCTGATTATAATTCTGGTATGTATCTATTGCATATAAGTACCAATGAAGGACAATATGCAACTAGAATTATGAAGCAGTAAGTTAAATAAGTAAATCAATAATTATTAATAGGCTGTTCGAGAGACTTCTTGGACAGCCTATTATATTGTAGATCGAACCTTTATATTAATCACCAAAATACATCTAATAAAATGGCAAAAATAAAAGTGGATGAATTTGTAGACCAACTGGAAAGTGAATTCAAAAAAGCACTAACCTCGACCATATATAAAGAAATTGGAGACATTGACTTCAATATCAAAGATGTCTACAATACCTTTAGAAAGGAATTAATCGAAAAATGCAACACCTGGGAAACCCTCCCCAATAAATACATTAAAAACTGACCATGAAAGCAAATGATAAGCCTATCATCATTACAGTTGATATAAATGCTTCACGTATAAATATATGGTCAGCGCTTACTGAGCTAAACCTGATGAGGCAGTGGTTTTTTGATAATATACCAGACTTCAAAGCCAAAGTAGGATTCCAGACAACTTTTGATATTCATAATGAGGGCAGACTTTTTAGACATGAGTGGAAAGTACTGGAAGTACAACCAGAGCAATCTATAACTACACAATGGACCTTCGAAGGGTATGAAGGTGTGAGCCATGTCACCTTTTCTATCGATGGCATTGGCCCTTCTCATGCTGTCACCGTAAAAGCTTGGGCTGTAGAGGACCACGACACGAGCATTCCAGAATTCCGACGAGAGAGCGGTGTAGGTGGTTGGACATTCTTTATGAATGAGCGCCTGAAAGGGTTTTGTGAAAGCATGTAATTCTCGACCATGAC
>CAZPUF010000301.1:0-2986 GCA_964589705.1 uncultured Saprospiraceae bacterium
GACTTTACTTTACTCATATATGCTTAATTGATAATGTCTAGTAGACTGATAATGTTGCAAATATAAAATTTAGTAAGGTTTTTGTAAGTAAATATTAGTGATGATTTTTGGAATATTATAAAGAAAAGGAATTCAGGAAAGAAGGCCATCATCTGACCAGTAAAGTAACGTGTCAGATAGGTACTTAGTGTTATTGCTGAGTTGTCCAGCCATAGGATAATATAGTAGTTAATAAGGCTGGGACAAAAAAAGCAATAGTAGAGAAGACTCTACTATTGCTTTATGGTGGTTGGAGTTATTTTTATTAAGAATGCCCTTATTATAAAAGATAGGGCTAGTTCATATGTTTAATTCTGTACCAATACTCTTTCTGTTTGTATTTCGTCGCCATTCGATAATTTCATCAGATACATACCATTGGTCATGGATGATGTATTTACGGAATTGAGACCAGGATGAAGATTTGTATCTATGACGATTCTGCCTAAGTGGTCTATCATCTTCAAGTTTTGGCTCGTCTCAGAGTTCACAAAAAGAATATTCTGAGCTGGGTTAGGATAGGCAAAATAACTAGGTCGGGGACCAGGCACTGGTCTAGGAGCACTAATTACTTTGAGCACTAAAGTTTCCTGAAAGCCACAGCCATTTGAATCTGACAAGTAATTTGTATAACTACCTGCTGCTGTGTAAAGCTGGTTATTCCATTCATATGGAAGTTGATTTTCTCGAATAGTAATCTGTTCTACTATGTCTGGCGTTTGGGGTAGTTCTACTATAGTTAGTACTTCTGTATAGGTACAACCATGTTCATCAGTGGCTATGAAAGTATAGACTCCTGGTTCCTCCCCGTGAAGATCACCAGAACAAAGTGTCACACCTCTATGGACAACTTGCAATTGCGGATCAATAGCTATTGTATATGTAGCACTCTGGCTGCATCCATTATTATCCGCTACTTCTACTGTATAAGTGCCACTAACTAATCCATCTTGGAAACTGGCTCCTTGAACTAGACCACCTCCATTGGTTGTACTCCATGTATAAGTATAATCTCCGACTACATTTCCTCCTATGGCATTAACATCAATTATTCCATTTGCTGAGTGAATGCATCTAACACCTGTAGTAGAGGCGAGGATTGAAATTGGTTCAGGTTGCGCAACAGTGAACGTACTTACTTCCACTACTCCTTCAGCATCTTCTACTTCTACTGTATAAGTTCCAGGACTAAGTCCAGACTGGTCTTCCTGATTAGCGATAAGACCACTACCATCTAAGGTCCTCCAACTATATATGTAGGGACTTGTCCCACCTGAAGCTGTTATATCTATATGACCATCATATTGTTGGTTACTATTTGCGAGGTTGCAAGTAAGGTCACCGACGACTCCTTCTATGGCTAAGTTGTTACTAGCTCTGACGTCGATATTTGCTCTCCTAATGATTTCACAACCCATGTCGGTCTGCGAAATGTAGCTTACTATATGAGTGCCTACACCTGCAACCCTTGGTAAGAATTGATTACCAATAACACCTATCCCATAGAAATCTCCTCCATTTAAACTAGTTGAAAGATTTACTGGAGAGCCATGTAAGGTTGCTTGATAATTATCAAGGTTTAACACTACAGTAGAATTTAATTTAGTGACTTGATGTGGTAGATCGCAGATTAAAATCCTAGATTGTCCTGGGCTAGTCTCGCTACCTGACACGAGATCCCAGTCCCCATCACAGTCTATATCTGTAATAAGAATGTGAGAATCCTCTAGCAATGCTATATTGTCTAACGGATTATCCACACCGAATCTCTCTGTAAAAGTAGGCTGACCAAAGAATCCAGTATTTTCAAAATACTGTATTCTGCCCAACTGACTGCTGGAGAACATATCAAAATCTCCATCTGAATCCCAGTCTATAAAGTAGGGTGACGATTCATATTGCATTCCAGTGCCTTCATCTTCTCCTTCTGTACGGAATAG
The DNA here is from genome assembly GCA_964589705.1 of uncultured Saprospiraceae bacterium. GTDB lineage: Bacteria > Bacteroidota > Bacteroidia > Chitinophagales > Saprospiraceae > RFSX01. The sequence goes on from CAZPUF010000301.1 coordinate 1,980, forward strand.
ATTAAATGGATTTTCATCCTGTGTTTTTCTTTCGAATAACGGTGATTTAGGAGATCCTATATTTTCATAATAAAGAAACCATCCTGTTTTACCTCCTACAACTGCATCATAATCATTATCATTATCTAAGTCGACCCAATAGATAGAAGCGTCTGCAAACCCAACTCGAAATCCGCCATCTAATTCAGAGAGATCAAATTGGGAAATTGGATTCTGATCAGTGCCTGCTGAACCAGCTTGTGTAAAATTAGGTTCTGATGCTGTCCCGGTATTCCAGTAGAAATGTTTGTTTGTAATCTCATTACCGACGATTGAGATATCTAAGTCTCCATCTGAATCTAAGTCCACAAATGAAATATTCATGTCCAAAAAGTTTAGATCAGGTAGGAAATCTACAGCAAATCCAGTTTGATTGATATAATTACCTTCACCAAGATTTTCAAGGAAGAAGAGCTCGCCATCAGTGCCAACTATCATATCCATATCACCATCATTATCAATGTCGGCTTCTACTGGATAAGCATCAGGATAAAATTCAAAGTCAGATAGTGAGTGCACTATCTCATTGCATTCTGAAACCGAAGCTGGCTTTATATCATTATTAGAATAGGAAATACCTTGGAGTACAAAGAAAAGAAGGGGAAGTGTTACCCATGTTTTCATAATTGATTTTTTTGGAGTTGTGAAATATGGGTGTGCTTTTAAATATCAAACTAATTCCATGCCTCTTAAAGCTAAAAGACTCAGAGTGTATACTATATGCTATTTTATGCTAGCCCCTAATTATGGTATAAATTTGATGTCAAAATATTGGTGACACTATCATATATGAATATACTACAATGTGTAATTTAAAGAAAATCAGATTTTTAAACCCCAAAATTATGTTTTTAATGGAGCGCTACGGATCGAGTTATGGAAGAGCAAAAATTGGAAGGCAGCTTTGGTAGATAAAAGCTAGAATTTTGGTCTATTTAAAGCAGCAAAACAGAGGATTTTGGCGTTCA
>CAZPUF010000302.1:0-2977 GCA_964589705.1 uncultured Saprospiraceae bacterium
GACATCTGAAAGTGCCATTCGGGGGCCAGCACAGACAGGGGTAGGGCAGTGTATCGCCTATGTGTCGCAGCCCGTATGAGGAAGGTGAAAGGGAGGTCAAGCAGTAATACACGGCTACCTAGATAGACATTCGCATTATACATTATGCATTATGGCCTAGGACGCTAGAGTCTAGTTACTGTTCTTTCTATTATTTTAAGAGCTTGGCCAATTCATTACCATAATCTATAAACGCCATGGTTTCATCTGTCCTGGCCAATTTAATCTTATCGAATATGATTAGTGCCTCGCCATTGCTTTCTAAATGATATATCTGATGATTTTCGAAAAAGCTAATAATGTCACTGGTAAAGAATGCTTGAATTTCAGATTCCTTACTACCCGTGATTAGAAATTTCTCAGAGAAATTTGGATACATCTTAAAGTCAATATCTTCATATCCCGCATAGGCCATGACCCGGTCAAATATTTTTTCGAAAACACCTTCTTTTTCCATCGTGAAAACTGGTATTTCTTTATTTAACTTCAGGATCATTACCGTGGTATTAAAAGTCTCTGCGGTAAAAGCGGCGCCTTCACTAAAAGTGACATCTGCAATTTCCCAAGATACCTCTGTGTCTTTATAGGTTCCTTTTATACAGTTTGCTTTGCGTTCTATAGGTCTGATTTCAAAAAAATGAAAATTCTTTAGATACGTTGTATTCCAATCGACGCCATTCTTGTATTCATAATCTTTTTCTGCTGCCAGATTTTGTAGGCGCAGTTGTCTTGAAGATAATTTGGGGGCAGAACTGTTTAGCGAAATTTTTAAAGCTCTATTATAATTGGAAGATGATACATGTGAATCCAATCCTTGTATGACGACTTTGCCACCGGTATCATTTTGTGTCTTTAAGTAATCCACCAAGTAGTCCATATAGGTAATGCCTACCAATCGTGTTTCAGATAAATCAATATTGACATTGGCGCCAGCAGGAATTTGACTGACTAGTTTGTCGATTTTTAATATGCCTAGAAAGTTGGCTATCCCTTTGATATTTAAGTTGTAATTCCCTTCTGAATTTTCAATCAAATTGGATCCTGAGTTATAGATCATTTTGAAAAATCTAGGAATGGAAACTCGTGCTAACAGCATGTGGCTCACCATGGCTAAAAGTAATCCACCAAGAAGACCAATTAATAAATTGGTGTATAAGGTTAAGATCATCGTCGCCACAAAGAAGATCAGTTGTTCGGTGCCTTGGCTATACACCTGCTTGAAGACGGCGGGGGATGCCAATTTGAATCCCGTATAGACAAGCAGTATGGCAAATGCACATAGCGGCACTTGTCTCATTACTGGACTCAGTACCACAATAAATAGTAACAGCAAAAGACCCTGGTACATATTAGACCATTTAGTCTTGGCTCCATTATGGATATTAACCGTACTTCTAATAATCACCGCTATGATGGGTAAGCCGCCGATCATACCGGCCACCATCGTACTTATTCCTATACCTGTCAGATCCTTATTTAAATCTGTCTTACGTTTATAAGGATCTATTTTGTCTACCGCTTTCGCGATAGCCAATGATTCAATACTTGTAATAATTAATATAGATATGACGGTAGTCCAAAATTGGATAGTACCGATCTTAGCAAAATTAGGGTGCATGATAGACTCCATAATATTATCAGGAATATCCAATAACAACTTAGGCCCTACGTCATAGGCCTTCCCAAAGAATGATAAGGTATGTTGGTCAAAGAAATTGAAAGCATACACAAAAGGAATGGACAAAGCGATGACCCACATGGGCGCCGGCAAAATATGGAAAAAACGATAGCTGATCTTGGAGTGAAACAGCAATAACAATAGACCTGCCGCAGAAATGATGACCACGTATGGATTGGCTTGTGGCAAGTATTTGACTGCGTCCACAAGGTTCTGGATGATACTCGGACTTTTAGAATAAGTGCCTAGGGCTACATGAATTTGTTTGGCAAATATGATAATGCCGATAGCAGCTAGAAGACCATGGATCACAGAGGAATGGAAGATGTCAGCTAATCGGCCCAACTTCAATATTCCCAATAATACTTGTATAGCCCCCGATACCACTACGGCCGCCAAGACATAATTAAAAGCTTGCCCAGACCCATCATCCATCAGTGTAATACCTAACAGAATGACAGCTATGACGCCTTTGGCAGGGCCATTTACGGATACGTGTCCACCTCGATAAAGCGTCGTTACCACACCGCCGACAATCGCAGAAAGAATCCCTGCCATGGCAGGGGCACCAGCTGCTAGAGCTATACCTAGTGATAGCGGTAAGGCAATGAGTGAGACACTGACTGCTGCAAGTAGATCACTTTTCCAATTTTCTACTAGTCCTTTTATGCCATTATTGGGTGTGATTTCCATCTAATTAGGTTTCTGGGTTGTAAGAATGAACGGTATTAAACAATGAAAGCTGAAATTATCAATTTTAATTTGATGAATCTTCGATTCAACATTTGAATTTCGTTGGTTTTTGCAATATTTCCTGAGTACTAGCTTGCAAAGGTGAGATAATTTTATCGCTGATATAATGCAGGTTGTTAATAGAAAGAGGAATATTTAAAGCTTGAGTCTATAAAACCTTTCTCTTAGCGTCTATTTTGGAATCGTATCTGGGGGGCTACTACCTAGACAAGGGGTGTTGCGTTAGGGTGTGACTGAAGGAAAAAATGATGTCTAGTCCCATGCTTGTTTAATTATTGATTTCTAAAAAGTATAGATTGTTTTAATTATAACTTTTCTCATTAGCTTGGCCTTTGTTTAGCTAATGAGCATTGTCACATAAGTATGGAATGAATAACACTTGTCTACGCTTAGCTGAAGTGTAGCATTCCGTATGGACTAGGATATCATATACAGAGTTATGCTCTTTTTTCATTCTTTAAAATCTGATAGGTCTAGACCGTTTTCAATAAGCTCACTTTCATTTAT
>CAZPUF010000303.1:0-2972 GCA_964589705.1 uncultured Saprospiraceae bacterium
GTTTGGACTGCAGATAAATCAACTATGTACTATATAGATACACCCACTAGTGAGATCAAAGCTTATGACTACAATAATACTAATGGAGAGATTTCTAATGAGAAAGTCGTTGTCAGGGTACCTGAGACCTTAGGCTTTCCAGATGGCATGACCATAGATTCTGAAGGCATGTTGTGGGTGGGCATGTGGAACGGCGGTGCCGTCATTTGCTTTGATCCTAGAACTGGAGAAGCGATACGATCTATAGACGTGCCGGCACATAACGTGACTTCCTGTGCATTCGGTGGAAAAAATTTGGATATGCTTTATATAACAACCGCTAGTCTAGATATGACGGAAGCTGAAAAAAGAGCTTACCCACTGGCAGGCTCTGTCTTCAAAGTCGTTCCAGGCGTGACCGGCATAAAGTGTGATTTCTATGTTGAACGTGAAAAATAAAGTGATGAATAAGGGAATCATTCTTCTTGTGATTTTATGCACTATGGCCTGCTCGACAATCAAGCCGATAGCGGAAGTCATGGAGCCTATAAATGAAGTAAAACCTCATAACTCTGAGGAACAGTTTATCAATGAACTGTTGTCTAAAATGAGCTTAGATGAAAAAATTGGACAGACCAATCTAAGAGGTACATCGAGTAGAGCTAAAACACTTTCTGAAGAATTAAAAGAGGATGTACGACAAGGCAAGGTAGGTGCTTTACTGAATGTTATGAAAGTTGAATTTGTCGATGAATTACAAAAAATTGCAGTCGAAGAAAGCCCTAATAAAATACCATTGATTTTTGCTAGAGATGTCATACATGGGTTTAAAACAATGTTTCCTATTCCACTAGGTGTAGCCGCTTCGTGGGATGAGGAAGTGGCAAGGAAATCTGCAAGAATAGCCGCAGAAGAAGCGAGTTCAGTCGGGATACGCTGGACATTTGCACCTATGTTGGACATTGCAAGAGACAGTCGCTGGGGTAGAATAGCAGAGTCTCCTGGTGAAGATCCCTACTTAGCCTCAATGTTGGGTAAGGCCTATGTCGAAGGGTTTCAAGGAGAAACTCTCCGAAGTCCTTCCAGCCTCGCAGCTTGCGCCAAGCATTACATTGGATATGGAGCGGCTATAGGTGGTCGAGATTATAATACGGTGATGCTCTCAGATCCTGTGATGCGTAATGTTTACTTACCACCATTCAAGTCTGCAATAGATGCAGGAGCAGCTACGGTGATGACCGCATTCAATGAAATAAATGGGATCCCTGCAACTGGAAATGAATATTTACTTAAAGATGTATTGCGAGGGGAATTGGAGTTTGATGGCTTTGTCGTCAGTGACTGGGACTCTGTTATAGAAATGATAGCGCATGGCTATGCCAAGGATGAAAAACAAGCTGGAGAACTAGCAGCTAAGGCAGGAATGGATATGGAAATGACAAGTAAAGCGTATGAGCTCAATTTAAAAGAACTCATAGAAGAGGGTGTGATCTCAATGTCCCAAATTGATGAGTTTGTTAAAAATGTATTGAGAATAAAAATGCGCTTGGGATTATTTGAAACACCTTATCGAGACAAGAACAACGAAGCGAATTTCTATAAAGAAGCACACCTTGCCGAAGCCAAAGCTGCAGTGATAAAGAGTACAGTCCTTCTTAAGAATAAAGACCTGCTGCCATTAGAACATTCTACAAAGATTGCGCTTATAGGTCCGCTTGCAGATGCACCACTGGACCAAATGGGAACATGGACCTTTGATGGTGATCGGACTAAAACGATCACGCCAAAAATGGCCTTTGAGAATTCTGAATTCGATTGCACTTATATTCCTAGTCTCACGCATAGTAGGGATAAATCTTTAGAAAATTTTGAAGCAGCTGTGACTATTGCTGCAAAGTCTGATGTCATACTTTTTATTGCAGGTGAAGAGGCCATTCTATCGGGTGAAGCACACAGCAGAGCCAATATTGATCTACCAGGTGCCCAAGAATCACTTATCAAGGCACTCGCCAAAACTGGTAAGCCAATTGTGCTTGTCATAATGGCCGGCAGACCGATTACCATTTCCAATATTGTTGATGACGTAGCGTCAGTTTTGATGACGTGGCATCCAGGTACGATGGGTGGCGAGGCACTAAAGGAAATGTTGTTTGGCATGAGTGAACCACAGGGAAGACTGCCTATTTCATGGGTTAAAGATTCAGGTCAGCTGCCTTATTTCTATAATCATAAGAATACAGGAAGGCCTGCTAATGAAGAGGAGTTTGTGGCTATGGATGATATCCCCGTTGGGGCATGGCAAAGCTCTTTGGGAAATGATTCACACTACTTGGATCTCGGTTATACGCCACACTTTCCATTTGGATATGGAATGGGCTATACGACTTTTGACTATCAAGAATTAACAATTTCTCAAGACACTATTGACTTCAATCAATCCCTTACAATATCTGCGACAATTACTAATACTGGGACAAAGCCTGGCAAAGAAATAGTCCAATTGTATGTACAAGATGTTGTTGGTAGTATTACCAGACCCATCAGAGAATTAAAAGGGTTGGAACATATAGTGCTGGAGGCAGGAGAAAGCAAAAAAGTGAGTTTCACAATTGCATCAGAGCAGTTAGAATTTTCCAATCACAAGAAAATAAAGTCCGCAGAAGAAGGAGATTTCAAAGTATGGGTCGGGCCACATTGCGCTGCTGGACTAGAGGGTGGATTTTATTTAAAAAAATAAACCAGGTGCCAGTCCAGCACTTTGAGTTTATCTACAAATATGAGCAAGGATAAAACAATCACTCAGCTAAATTTAAATGTGGTATTTATTATTCTAGTGCCTATGATCTACGCTTTGCAAAGGAAAACAAAAAAATCTTTGCTACTCTAAAGTATCCCACTCCTAGCAGGCTTAGCAATAACACATTCGTTTATTCCACCTACTCCAGGACCTGTAGCAGTTGCTGATATATTGAATGCAGATCTGGGCTGGTGTT
>CAZPUF010000304.1:0-2937 GCA_964589705.1 uncultured Saprospiraceae bacterium
GTTTTACACAATTAGGACTTCTGTCCGTTTTATTATTTGTTTCAACGCTTGTATCAAGTCAAGCAATAAACAACATGCGGATTTCGGCGCCAGATGAAATAGCTGGAAACTATCCCGCAGGACAGCCTGTCTGGGGAGAAATAGTACCATCATTTACCGCTGCTGAAGCTATTTTTGTCAACGATGGAGTTGATGTAACAACTGATGGCTGTGAGGCTGGAGCTGACAATATCAATGGAAGGATTGCCTTTATAGATAGAGGTGCTTGCCAGTTTGGTACTAAAGCGCTTCAGGCTGAGCAAGCAGGTGCTGTAGCAGCTGTTATCTGTAATAATGTACCTCTTCAAGGTGTATTTGCTGGAGCAGCTGGTGATGATGGAGATCAAGTATCTATTCCAGTCTTCTTCTTATCATTTGAAACTTGCGAAAGGATCAGAGTTGTCGCTGAGAATACTCCTGTAATGAACGTAGAATTTGGATTTTTCTGCGGCGTTCCAAACTATGGTCCAGAAGTTGTTTGGGGTGCAGAGCCAGGACAAGGAGACTTCCAAGGAGGTCTTAACGAATGGACTGTTGTATCAGAAATGGATACTTCTTGGCACTGGTCGGATGCGCCTACTATTGTTGGCGCTTACACCAATGCTGCTATTGATGGTACTGGTTGTAACGGTTACGCTGCTTTCCCTTCAGATCAGTATGATAATGACGGAATTCAGGGTAACTCGGGTGCAGCCATACATTGTCCACAGGGATGTACCGGTTCATTAATTAGTCCAACTATCGATTTATCAAATCAGAATATAGATGGACTTTTTGTAGCCTTCTGGCATGAGTGGAGAGTATTCCAGGGAACTTCAACTTCACTGATTGTTAGTTACGATGATGGTTTGACGTGGCCAGATTCTATAATTGTAAGTGCAGATCCTGTTGCACCAGTAGGTCACCAAAACCCTGATTGTATTGTTATTACAACACCTGTTAATCAGGGAGGTCAAGGAGATTTATTTATACCTCTTGAGAATTATGACGGACAAGGAAGTGTTAAGCTCCAGTTCAGACACGTTGGTAGTTATTACTATGCATCTATAGATGATGTAAGATTGGTAAATGCAGGATTCTTCGATATTGGATTATCGACAACCTTCTTTTCGCAGGCTCCAACAACTCAAATACCTGCAAATTTGGTGCAGCCTATTCCTTTACACTTAGATATAGATAACAGTGGTAACGTCACAGCATCAGATGTAGAGATGGTTGCTACTGCTACAGATCCAAATGGAGATACTGAGTCATATGTCAATGATACCTATTTGGACCAACCGCCAAATTGTTTCTTGAATGAAAATAACACATTTGCAGACTTCCACGTACCATCATCAGTAGTTGGAACTCACACTGTTGATTATGATAATACAACACCAGGTGATTTATTCCCTGCTAATGACAATATTCAATTTACTTATGAAGTAACTGACTCCACGTGGCTATCTGTAGACAGACCAGGTCCTGGATCAGGTGATGCAAGTGATGGAGAATTTAGAAGTATGTGGACAGGATTGGTATCTAATGATCCTACTCAACCTGGCTTTGCTGGATTCGACTGGGGCTTGGCGTACACGTTCTATGTCCCAGAATCTGGAGATGGAGAATTTCTAAGATCTGTTAGATTTGGTGTAAATGATAAAGTAGGAAATACCGGTGATGTAAAGATTTATTTATATCTATGGGATCCAGAAGAAGGGTCATCTCTTGACCCAATGAGAGGCATAGGTGGATATTCTATTACACCGGATGACCTTCAATTATTAGGTGTTATGGGTGAAAATGTCTTTGCGCAAAACGTAAATAGTCAGCCATTATCCGCATCGTTATCTGATGCTTTTGATATGACTGATATTACTGTACAAATGGGTATAGCTGATCCTCTAACTGGAACACCTAGATTGGATGCTAGCGGTGAATTTATTCCAGTAGAATTAATTGGTGATCAGATGTATGCACTTGTATTTGTATATAATACAGAGCAGGAAGAAGAGTTAGAGATGTTGTCTAACAATGCATTTGATGGTGGACCATATGACTTAGCTCCTTATAACTTTGCTATGGATAATCTATTTATCAATGGTAACATAGATAGAATTATCAGAACAGGTGCGACTGTTAGCGCAGCAACTCCTTTTGTAGCTAATGGTGACTTTGATGCTGAAATAAGCGGATATGTTTGGGATACAGGATACTGGACAACTAATCAGCCTTGGATAGAGATGAATATTGGACGATTTGTATCTTCTACGGAGGACCTTTCTCCAGAGTTAGCAGCAAGTATAGATGTATTTCCTAATCCAGTTAGTGACGTACTTAATATAGATGTTAATCTTAACCAAACTACTGAACTAGTTACGTTCGAATTGATGAATGTAGCTGGAGAATTAGTGAAAGTGATGAGAGAAAGCAATGTTAATACAGGAACTTACCAAATGAATGTTGGTGATGTAACTCCTGGTGTCTATACATTGAATGTTAGAACTGAATCTAAATTTACAAGCAAAAAAGTGGTTATCAGCGAGTAAATAAATTGATAACTCTTTAGAATAAAGAAACCCTGCAAACCTTAATTGGGTTGCAGGGTTTTTTCTTAAAATCAAATAATTTCCACTATTGAGAATTGCTTTCTCGGAAGTAATCAAAAAAAAAATTTATAGAATGAACCTTAACTATACTCAAGTAGGAATATTGTCTGTCCTACTAACAGTTTCAACAATTGCTTCTGGACAAACTATTAACAATTTATATATAACAGAACCTGATGCAATTGAAGGCAACTACCCTATAATTCAACCAGACTGGGGATTGCACCTCGACTCACTTGCGGGTACTGCAACTTTTGCAATGGATTCTGATGGTTTAGTGACGAATGGCTGTGAAGTAGGATTTGAC
>CAZPUF010000305.1:0-2926 GCA_964589705.1 uncultured Saprospiraceae bacterium
TATTCTATTACCGTTAATCAAATACACTTTAATGGCTTAACTTAAATGAGGTATCTAATACATGTGAATAATTTGTAATATAATTATACCGCATTATATTTTATTGCTATATGTAAATATCAGTTATTCATGTGTTTATATGCCATTGTAGCCGGAAGTGCATTGTTATTCCCAATCATGAAATTGTTTAATTTGGTGAAATATATTCACTAGTAAGCGGTAGCACGAACACGTTAGTACAAGTAGGTTAATAATGTGAGAAAAACATCATTAAATCAATAGTTAAGGCGTAATTATCTTAGCGTTTGATGCATGATTTAAGAATATTAATGGGTTATAACCAAACAGAAATAAACACCAATTAATTGATTGAATACATGAGAGTGATGCGCTGAAGGCTTACTCTTATTTGTAATCAGATAAATGCCATTTTTGAAATAAAAAAGCCAACTTAATAATTAAGCTGGCTTCAACAATGGGAAAATTGTTATAGATTATAATTCACTAATTATCTATGGACGTTGGTTTTTCCATAGGTAATAATTCTAATTCAAATGCACGTCTTATTAGTCCAGCTGAATTTGTCACGGAGAGTTTGAGGAATAAATTCTTCTTGTGGGAATCTATTGTGTTTTTGCTTAAGAACAAAATGTTAGCAATCTCACTATTGGAGTATTCATTAGAGATTAAATAGAGTAACTCTATTTCTCTTGCCGATAATTTCGGATGCAAGTTTTTCTGAATCATGTTTACTTTAATATTTTATTGAAATTATCTTAGATGCTCAAGTAACCAAGTTGAAACCCTTTCATCACTGCGCCAGCAGGTTTGCTCACTTTAAGTTTGCAATATAGATTTCTCCTGTGAACACGAACAGTGTGTTCACTTATACTTAGTTCAGAAGCTATTTGGTAATTTTTCATCCCTTTAGAGACATGAAGAAGGACTTCGTTTTCCCTAGAGGTTAATGTAGGGACATACGCGTTTTCTTTTGATTCTTGATTAAGAGTCATTTTAATTGTTTTCATTGGTTATTTATCCAATCAATGGGGTGAGATTGGATAAATTTTAAAAGGGTTTTAACTGCATATCTAATTCAAACACTTTAGTTGAAAAAGCATAGCTCAAGCAAGTTAATGGTTAAATGTTAAAATTGCAGCAAAATTTTATCATCGGTAGCATTTTCACCCTAAATAGGCTAGTTCAGCATACCATCGGTTTTTGACCTACTATTTTTGCTGATAATCTTACTCAAAAATTGTAAAAGGTAGTTATTTGAGGCTACATGCGCTATCCAACCAAATAGTACAATATATTAGCTTATATAAGGTAATTACAAAATCACGCATATGTATAAGCTAATTATTGTGCTCTTAGTATCAGTCAGTTGTTTTGCTCAGAAGCAAGAAGGTTTTATTGATTTTACATGGGATGACGATTCTGGCCTAGTCATCTTGCATGTTACTGAGAAGATGGTTGATGTTCCCTTTTTATATGTCAATAGTCTTGCTACGGGAGTGGGTTCTAATGATATCGGGCTAGATCGAGGACAGTTAGGAGATAATAGGGTTGTCAGATTTTACAAATCCGGGAAGCGTATGTTGTTAGTCCAAGATAATCTAAAGTACAGAGCAAATAGCGATAATCCAGAAGAAGTAAAGGCGGTAGAAGAAGCCTTCGCTCAATCAGTCATATTTGGTTTTGATATTATGGATGGTGCAGAGGCAGGAAGTTATAATCTCAATGCGACACCGTTTCTACTGACAGATGCTCATGGTGTCATCCAATCTTTGGCTCAGCGAAAGCAGGGTAGCTATAAGCTCGATGTAAAAAGGAGTGTTGTATACAAGGAAGGCTTATTTAATTTTCCTGACAATACAGAACTGGAGGCTATGCTTACTTTTAGTGGAGAACCCAAAGGTGAATATATACGAAGTGTAACACCGAGTCCACAATTAGTTACAGTGAGACAGCATCATTCTTTTGTCAGATTACCTGATGACAATTATAAGCCAAGAGTATTCCATCCGGAGTCAGGTTATTTCTATACTAGTTATTATGATTATGCTTCTCCCATTGGTGTGGATATGCAACAGCGATTTATTATGAGGCACAGACTGGAAAAGAAGAATCCAGCTGTGAGTAATAGTGAAGCCAAAGAACCACTTGTATATTACATAGATAGAGGCTGCCCTGAGCCTGTTAAGTCGGCGCTGATGGAAGGTGGTCGATGGTGGAATCAAGCCTTTGAAGCAGCAGGGTATACGAATGCCTTCCAAGTCAAGGAGCTGCCAGACGGCGCACATCCGTTAGACGTTAGATATAATATGATACAATGGGTGCATCGGAGTACAAGGGGCTGGTCCTATGGTGCATCAGTTTCTGATCCAAGGACTGGAGAGATTATTAAAGGGCATGTTAGTCTAGGTTCCCTGCGTGTCAGACAAGATTATATGATAGCTCAGGGTATCATTTCCAATTTTGATGAGACCAGTGATGATCCCAGAATATTGGCTATGGCTTTGGACAGACTAAGGCAGCTCTCTGCTCATGAGATTGGACATACTATAGGGCTTGCGCATAATTTTGCAGCCAGTTACAATGGCCGTGCTTCAGTAATGGACTATCCGCATCCTTATGTTGTTTTAGAGAGAGGGCAGACAAATTTAGCAGAGGCATATGACCAAAAGATAGGAGAGTGGGATAAAAGGTCTATTCTATACGGGTATGGTGTGCCTGATAAAGGAGTCTCAGAAGAAGAATTCTTAGACCAAGTAATTAAGCAGAATAAGAAAGATGGTCTATTGTTCATTACAGACCAAGATGCAAGGCCTGCAGGCGGACTGCATCCTTATGCGCATTTATGGGATAATGGAAAAGATCCAATAGGAGAGCTGGAAAGGATGATTCAGTTGCGTGAACATGT
>CAZPUF010000306.1:0-2913 GCA_964589705.1 uncultured Saprospiraceae bacterium
ATTATTACTGATCATATGTGGTTATTTTACATGTAATTTCAATTTACTCATATAAAAACAATAGTATAAACACATGGGATTATTCAATTTTATCAAGAACGCTGGTTCAGAATTACTTAAAAACAAAGCATCTAAATACGAGGCTAAAGAGAAAGATGATTCGGCGATGAAGGAGAGACAAGAAGGACTACTAGAAGGGATTATAGAAGGCGCGGGTATCAATGTTGCCAACGTAGATGTAGAAATAGAGAATGATGTGGTCAAAATATGGGGAGAGGCAGAGACTGAGGCTGACAGAGAAAAAGCTATTCTTATCCTGGGTAATATGAATGGTGTCGCTTCTATAGATGATAGAATATCAGTTGTAGGTGCTTCTGAAGCTTCAGCACCAGCAGCTCCAGCTGCGACAATGTATGAAGTGCAGCCAGGTGATTCATTGTCTAAAATTGCCAAAGCTCACTATGGAGACCCAATGAAATACAAAGAGATTTTTGAAGCTAATCAACCAATGCTCAAAGATCCTAATGTGATCTTTCCAGGTCAGACCTTAAGAATTCCTACTTTGTAAGGATCTTACTCAAGAAGATATATGAAGAGCGCTAAAACATATTTTTAGCGCTCTTTTCTTTTAGACCTTAAAGTCCATTGACTACATTCTGCATTTGCTTAGTCTGGAACCCTTTGATGTTTTGCACGATCCCTTGGAGTAATCGCCTTCGTGCGGCTCTGGAAGCCCAGGCTTGGTGTGGTGTAATAAAACAATTGTCCAAGCCTATTAATGGATGATCAGCTGGGGGTGGTTCTTGAGATAGGACATCTAACAAAGCCGCTTTAATTACATTATGCTTCAGCGCTTCTGCTAGTTCAACTTCTTTGATGATACCTCCTCTAGCAGTATTGATGAGTATAGCTGAAGATTTCATCATTATAAGTGTTTGCTTATTGATGATATCCTGTGTGGACGCATTAAGGGGTACATGACAACTTAAAACATCCGATTGGGCTAACAACTCGTCCATGGATACCAAGGTAACGTTAGGCATAGCATCCCTCTCTGGCTGTCTACTATAAGCGATGGTCTTCATACCAAAGGCGCTAGAGATGGCAGCTACCTTTTTTCCTATGGTGCCTAATCCTAAAACTCCAAAAGTCAAATCTGTCAACTCTTCTATAGGCTGATGCCAGTAAGAAAAATCTAGTTTCTCACTCCAAATAGCTGATCTAGATTCTTTGTAATAATCTTGTGTCCTATTGAGATAGCCTAACAACATGGCAAATACATGCTGGCTTACTGAAGTCGTGCTGTAACCACTGACATTGCTGACTGGGATTTGTCGGGCAGCAGCTGCTTGAATATCAACGACATCATATCCTGTAGCTGCGACAACTATGTACTGGAGTTGCGGCAACTGAGCTAAATGTTCTTCTGTAATCTTGACCTTATTTGTGATCAATATTTCAGCTTCCTTGGCACGGTCTATAACTAAAGATGAGGTCGTTCTATCATAAAGAACGACCTCACCCAATGCCTCCAAACTTGACAAATCTAAATCACCCGGAGACAGTGTATATCCGTCTAAAAAGACGATCTTCATTCAATTAGTTATTTAGTGACCAATCATAGTCTTTGAACCCAATAGTCACACCATCCCCTATTTTAGTACTTGAATACTTATTGAGATAGGTTTTCAAATCTCCAAAGTCCTCCCCATACCACTCGAATATCTTAGACACCTGAGCCGAACCTGCAGAGATAGCATTGTGTGTAGAGTTATTGATAAAAGCTTTTGTTTGTTTTTGGAAATTAGACTCAAGATTAGAAGCAGTCCATGCTCTGTTAAGCAATGGTGGACATGACTTCGCTGCACAGTTAACGGCAAAGTGTATCCTTGGCTCTCTAAACTGGGGTCTTATAATATCATTCTCTATATTATTAAGCGTGTACTTTGTTCCGCCCAGTTTTATAAATTGGCTATCCCAAGGTTTACCACCATCCAAATCAGTGATACTGCCAATAGGATAATTATCAATGATTTTCTTAATAGTAAAGGCATTGTAGGCATTGATCCAATAAGCCAACTGCTCGTTTCGGTTGAGTGCTTTGACATCTGTACTAGCAAGCTCATCCAGGTAACCTTGCAGCTTTGACATGTTCGCTTTGATCCCAGCATAATCCACTTTTCCTGAAGAAGATACATGCGTGCTCAATAATTCATCAAACACCTTGTGATTGGGACCAGCTGCAACAGCTACAGGCTTTTTCTTTGTAGATTGAGCCACTTCAACTTTCTCAATCTTTTCTACCACCTCTTCTTTGGTTTCAATAGCTGGTCTAGAGGTAGCAGCTGCGGCAGCTGTAGCAGCTCCAGATGCTGCACCAGAGGTGGCACCAGTAACTTTTGTAGTTGCCTTATTTGCATATTCTGCAGGCTTAGACATTTCTTGCTTCATCTCGTCCACTTTCTCATTGACAGCCTCCTTTGCAGAGGCAGCCACTTGGGTTTTCTTAACTATGTTGTCTGATGTTTCTGACATCTTTTCTTTGGCCATTTCTTTCACATCTTCCATGCTCTCCTTAGCCTCATTCATAGTTTCTGTCATAGCCTCTTTAGCCTCCATTGATTTCTCTTTTACAGATTCTGCAACTTGAGTAGAAGTTTCGCTCATTTTTTCTTTGACAACTTCTGTAGTTGCCTTGGTGGCTTCAGTGACAGTATTGATGCTTTTTGATGCATCTTGTTTACAACTTATAAATCCCACCAAACACAACATTACAAGCGTTGAAAGAGATGGGATGTCGATTCGATATTTATTAATCATAGCTCTTGTTTTATTTACGCTGATTCAAACATAAACAGCACGAATATGTTCCAATTTTAAAAATTTAAAACACTTTCTTAACTTATATAATTT
>CAZPUF010000307.1:0-2912 GCA_964589705.1 uncultured Saprospiraceae bacterium
CCTTGATGAGCAGCAGGTATAGAATAAGTAATGCGGGCTTTCATAGGCTCTAGTTATGCAGGACTGGTGAAGGCATAAGATAATAGGAGATGCAGGGAGGGTATGTTAGTTATGCTTGGGGAAATGATATGCTCAGTTAGTATGAATTCTTATAGGTCTAATTATTATTCTATATTCAAAGTATAGTAGCCAGAAATGTATAATCCACTACGAAGAAATAGAAATATTGGCACCTCAAAGCAAGGCCAAGGGTCTTATAACAAACTTGTTATACCCTGGCCAGCAGCTGTCATGAAATCCTTTGAAGAAAGATTGGTTAATTACACAAAGCACTTTCGAACAATAAATGGAAATCAATTTGAATTTGTAGTTGAGCAAACTAGAAAAGATAGTGCTCATTTCTGTACAATAGATGATTGTGTAGAAATATTAAGGCATATAGAACCTCTAGATTATGGCAGACTAAATTTGATAATTTTTCGTCAACCAAAAAGAAAGGAAGAGATTCTTAATTCAGCGTGGGGACGACTTGTTTATTCTTATGAATTTGAAAGTAATTATCGCCCTGCTGTAATTCTTGAATCTGTAAATCCAGACAAAACAATTAAATGGTCTAAAAGCTTAACTCCAGATGGTCAAAATGAAATGGACAGATTAACCAAAGATGGTCATGAAGTAATTAGTACCAAAAGAGAATACTTGATAAAGTGCAACTCAACCTCCATTAGAAATACCCAACTGTACAGAACACTTCCACATGAAATAGGACATTACAAACACTATCTAGAAGAAGTAGGTGAATTGGAAGATATCCCTGATACATTAACAGATGATGAATACGATAAAGCTCTAGACCAACATTCTAATAACCTTGAAAAATACTACGATCTTAACACAGATATAAAAGAGAAATATGCACACCGCTTTGCAGATGAATTCAAGAAAAAGATGGAAGATATTGGTATAATACCATTTGAAAGAATAGAAAGAATTTCTTCGTGCAGCTGATTTAAGTAATCAGAAAACAGATCTAGCTCATCATAATAAAGTGAAGCTACCTGAGCTTCTATCACAATTCGAAAAGACAAGAAACGACACCGTCCTTAAACTTAAAAAATTGGACGCGGAAGCTATTTATCTATCCGCTTTGCATCCGAGATTAGAACAACCCATGCGCATAATGGATTTATTCTTATTTGTTGCTGAACATGACGACCATCACTTAGCAAGAATAAATGAAATAAATGCTAATCATAATAAAATGTAAAACGTTCCTATCGGCTATGTGCCAATAAGCCATTAATGCAAACGCATTTAATAATAGAATGACTACGCCATGCTCATTAAGATGCGTTGGCATAATAACTCCACGCAATTTCCGCATTCCAATTATATTTGACAAATCAGTGAATGAAATCCTCTGACTTTGAAGAAAAATAAACTGCGATAATGGTCTCCTCACAGACTGACGTTATCCTTGATCAAAATTTCAAACGATATAAATTAGTGTACTTCTATAAAAAGGTAATTATGACAATAAAAAGCGTTCCTTCATTCCTACTGTTTATTATATTCCTGAGCATAGGCCATGCTCAAGAATATGTTATGGAAACCATCCAACATGATGGCTTAACAAGAGAATACAGCATCTATGTGCCTGCCAGTTATGACGGAACCAGTAGTTTCCCATTACTATTTAATTTTCATGGCGGCAACGATGTTATTGCTAGTTGGCAGAGCATATCCGATATGAGCCCATTGGCAGACACGGCCAACTTCATTCTCGTCTACCCACAAGCACGTCCCGACCCCAGTGACGGCAATTCACTGAACTGGCTCCCTAAGACAGCAGACACTTTTGATGATGTGCTTTTTATAAATGCACTCATAGATACCATAGCCAGAGATTTCCAAATAAACCAGAATAGAATATATGCTTGCGGTTATTCATTAGGTGGTGAATTCTCCTATGAGCTTGCCTGTAAGCTTAATAGTAGAATAGCCGCTATCGGTGCTGTGGCCAGAACAATGCAAGCGGACCCTAACAGTTACTGCACGCCAGTTCATCTCACCGGTGTGCTTACAATACTTGGTACCGATGATCCTATTTCGCCATACGATGGGCTGATATATGCCGGTACAGAATTTTACATTTCTGCTGCAGAAACGCATGATTACTGGGTGACCCATAACAATTGCGATACCAGTCCAGCTGTGAATATGGTAAGTCCAAGTGTAGAGAGAAAGACCTGGTCTACTGCCTCAGGCTGTGCCTACATAGAAGGCCTAAAAGTGATAGGAGGAGGACATGACTGGCCTGGCGTATTCGGAGATAGGACAATAAATGCAAATAATGAGATCTGGCAATTTGTATCAAGATATGACATTAATGGCTTGGTAGGATGTGCCACAACTTCGACAAATGATTCCAATAGTAAGCAAGAAAACTACAGCATCTATCCCAATCCAATAAATTCAATTCTAACAGTGGAAATGGAGATTGTAGATGATACAGAATTTAGAATTTACTCTACTAATGGAGAACTGATGATAAGCGGAAAATTGACTACTAATGTCAGCACAATTGATTTATCCCTATTACCGCAGGGCATATATATTTTAAATATTGATCATCAATCTATCAAGCTTATAAAAACAGAATAAAGTAGCATAATATATATATATTCAAAGTATAGCTCTTTGTTCCATTAAGCTCAAAATAGTGAACAGAGGTCAACATCTCAATCCAAACCTTGGGATAAAAATAAATTACAATACTGATATGCTAAATCTATAGAGTGATTTATAGGACTGATAATGAATTTTATTTCTTCGCTTCTGCTTTTGGTGTACCAGGAAAGGCTTAAAATGGAGACTTTGAGTCGGATAAGGTGATTGGATTCACTATCAAT
>CAZPUF010000308.1:0-2893 GCA_964589705.1 uncultured Saprospiraceae bacterium
TCGACCTCAGCATTATGAATGCTGCGCTCTAACCAGCTGAGCTACCACGCCAAAGTGGTTGCGAAGCGCTTGTCTCGACCGTAGTGGAGAGAAGCTACCACGCCTTATATTGAGAAATTACCTAACTCTACGAAGTAGCTAACGCGGCCATGTCAAGCGGTAAAATCGGTCGCAAATATATTTGATTTTTAAAAGGATAGTGATGTTTTTGTTCCTATTTTACTAGTGATACAGAAAAAACTCACTTGAGCGAGGCTTCATATTAAACTTAACTGTCATTATATACTATAAATAGTCCTTGCAAAAGACCCACATATACCTTCTGCTTCCACACGCCTAAGTGGACAAAAGGTACGGTTGTTAGCTTACCTGCTATAGAAATATCTTCCTAGAGACCTCGTATAGATGGGGTATAATTTTGAAATACTAGATGTCTCTGGTGTGCACATTATAAGTGGTTTTTTGCTAGAGCCAGAAATTATAGATTAGTCATCATTGGCTAGGGGGATATATTTGTGAGGGAGTAGGCATACACAACGATTTATTGTAAGATGAGGATTCTATGTTATTTATAGAATTGCTTCTATGTTTACGAGGAGTTCTTACTACTACCTATGATCAGATTGCCTCAAAAGCCTCACCATTACTTCTTATTCACGGCACTTGTCTTTGGGCTTATCTATATCTTCATTGTCCCACCATTCCAATCGCCTGATGAAGGCCATCATTTGTACAGAGCATATCACATGGCTGAGGGGAACTGGTTTGGGGAGCGGACGGCAGATGCGCGATATGGAGGTGAGTTGCCGGTCCGATTGGTAGAGATCGAAAATCGGTTTAGATATCTGCGTTATAATTATGAGGGAAGGGTAGAGATGAAGGTCTTACAATCTTCAGCTAGTGTACCCTTGCAGGCAGGGCAAACAATCTTTACCGATTTTCCAAATGTCGCCTATTACCTCCCATTACCTTACTTGACGCAAGCCTTAGCTATACGCATAGGCATAGCAGTTAATCTTCCTCCTCTCTATCTATTGTATCTGAGTAGGATTGTGGGCTTTCTATTTTGGTTAGCGGTGGTATTTGTGGCGGTCAGATTGATACCTATATATAAGAACACCTTTGCCGCTATAATCTTACTGCCTTCATCCTTGTTTATCAATTCGGGAATGACAGCAGATAGCTTTACCTATGGACTATGCTATCTGCTCTTTGCCTATCTGATGAAGCTTGCATATGGGCGGACTGAGGCAAAGAATGGCGTAGAAGAGGTTGGGACAAATGCCTGGATTATCCTACTTGGGATTTCTCTTGCAGTCACCTTGAGTAAGGTGATCTACTTTCCCTTGCTGCTTCTTCTATTGCTTATATCTCCAAGACGATTTCACTCCCCTTGGACAAGGTGGACCTTTATAGCTTCGCTATTTATTATAAATCTAATGACGCTTATATTGATGTATAGTACGATGAAGCAGACCTTTATCAGCTATGAAAATTATAATCCAGAGTATCGCGAAAATGTCCAACTCAATAAAGGTGTCAACCCAACAGCACAATTAGCATTTATTATAGATGAGCCAATTGAATTCAGTAAGATTGCCTTGCGCTCACATCTGGCCTATGCACCTGCCGCAGTCGTCCATTGCATTGGCAAATTTGGTTGGGAGAAAAATTATTTACCCTTTTGGATTGTAGGCTTACTCATCTTAGTGCTCTTGGCGGGGGGATTCATGGAAAGCAGTGAGTTTTATTCTCCCACCAAAAATTATCGATTGATATTTTTCCTAACCATTGTGGCTATTGTGGGCCTATTTACAATAGTCATTTACATGCAATGGTCTCCTGTCAGGAACCCAACAATATTTGCCTTAGGGGGTAGATATTATCTGCCGTTACTTCCGCTCTTCTTTTTATTACTCCGACTAAATCAATTCCAGGTGAATCAAAAAGTCTTGATAAGAGGTTTGAAAGTTATTACTTGGCTAGGTTTATTGGCTGGTGTGTATATGGTAATATCCCGTTATTGGATATAAGTGACCGAAAGTGAGGTAGAAAACCGTAAAAAACTAGACTTACATTTTTCAATATAAGTCTAGTTGATTAAATATATAATGTTGTTTTCAATTGGGAATTAAAAGTGGGTAGTTATTTGAGAGTATATATAAAATTCATGATAATATTTCAATTTTCTCAACAACATCATAGTCTAAATATATCATAAAGCGGTATTGAAGTAGCAGGTAAAAAGAGTAATGGTAGGTTTAAAGAGAGAAGTGGTAATCTAATCCTTAATCTTGATGGTCACGGCAGTTCCCAAGGCATCTCCAGTATAATTTTCTAGATCTTTAATATCAATTGTAATGGTTAGGTTGCTAGAGGCATTTATGGTATTTATTCTTTCACTGGTGATTCCCATTCCTCGTGGTATATGATTCCCTGTGCCTCTGAGAGCCTGGGCGGCTTTTCTACCAATGCCATTGTCCTTTATAGTAATCTCTAGCAAGTCACCTGATTGGTGTATGTCTATGTCGAGCTGACCTTTTCTTTCTTTGAGATGATGGAGACCATGATTCACTGCATTTTCTATATAAGGTTGGATAACCATAGGTGGAATGAGGGTTTCATCATCAATACTATCGGATACATTGATAGTCACATCAAATTTATTTTCAAATCTAGCTTTCTCTAGACCCACATATAGTTTAATTAGCTTTAATTCCTCTTTGAGAGTAATATATTTTTTTGAAGAGGAGTCTAGAATACCTCTCATTAGTAAGGCAAAATCTGACAAGTATTCGTCAGCTTTATTAGCATCATTGGTCTGTATAAAATATTGAATCGCTCCTAGTGCATTGAAGATGAAGTGGGGGTTCATTTGTCCTTGAAGTGCCCT
>CAZPUF010000309.1:0-2880 GCA_964589705.1 uncultured Saprospiraceae bacterium
CTGAATAGACCAGATTGGACGGCCTTTAGCCATTTTAGCTAAGGAGGTTTTAAATGGCGTTAAAAACAATAGCCGTTGTCTGACGACTGTAAGGAGGAGTTTGGCGCTTGTTTAGCTATTTAAAGACTGAATTAGCATTAAGAAATGGGTAGAGCCTAGAATTTTGCTTCCCGTTCGACTTTGCTCAGGGCAGGCTCTCTTAAATGAAAAAGAAAACCGCCGGTAGGCAAGTATGATTAGCTGTATTTATTTCGTCACTAGATCGATTTACAAAAACATATTTTCCAACTCGATCAGCGCGCAGCGGAGCAGAGAGTTCTCCGTCCTCGGTATGGAACAAGACAAATAGAAAAACACTTACCTTATTAACATACACTTTACGAGCACGGAGAAATCTCCACAAGGTCGATTTGTAAAGTGTTTCAGCATACTAACTATATGTATATCTAGGTCAAATCAGTTGATTTATGGTGCATCTTAGATGCGCTATTCAGTAGAATTATATAACTTATGCTTAAATAAAGAAAATCATGAAATCATTACTGCCTCTTCTAATCCTGACTCTTATATGCCTTTTGCATACTTCCTGTAAAAGACAATTCACAGATTCAAAGAATATACTTATCGAAAAAATTATTGCCGAAAGCACTCAAGTTAATCTTAATGGAAAAGACCAAGTGCTGATTAGCAACTCTCAATATTGTGAACTAATAGACTGTGCTGATTACTTTATGGATTATTCAGCATCCATTTTGGTGCTTGGTGAGGAGGCAATATTTATGAGGGGCATTAGCAATTATACAATTATCAAGGACATTGCATCAGATAATAAAAGTGCAAAAATTGAAGTAAGGCCATCTAGTATAAATAACAAACCTGGATCTAAAAAAACAATAGATATTAAAATCTGATATTACACCAATAAAAAAAGGGACAGCAATTGCCATCCCCTTACAATTAAATCAAACTTTACTTTTACCTTATTAAAAGCACTTTTTCTGCGTGCTTACCTGCGGTGGTTTCTACCATAATGAAGTAACTCCCTTCTGTGATATCTGATAACTCGATAACCGTCTCATTACCTTGTTTTACTTTATTACCTAGAATGTTATATAAGCTGTAACCTAATACAGGATACTCAGAATCTATAGATAATCTATTACTGGCAGGATTCGGATAGATGACTATATCTTGTTCAACAACCTCATCTACAGATACAGTAATGGCACCATCTACCATTTCTGATAGCAAGACTAAATTCTGCTGATCATTTAATATATAAGATGGTCTCTCGTCATTCATTGCAATCGCTTGGGAAAGTACACCATTGGCTATCGCTCTGAATCGAATAGTCATGATAGGTGAATCCGTCAAATCCTTAGACTCAAATACATCATGGGCTAAGAAATCAATTGTATTATCGGTTGTTTCTTCCATGACTCTTGAAAACACATTTGCGGCAGTCTCCACACTTTCTATTTCAATCATATTAGGGTCAAACTTAACGCTAAGCTGTACGCCATATCCTGACTCGGTTTCTGTTAGTATAAGTGGCAGTTCATATACTTCTCCTGCATTAAGTATACGGTCATCAAAAGTGATAATCTCTTCTGGCAAATTGACTTCCTCATTCAGCAACAATGCACTGTCATCTATATCCCCTGGTTTAATACCTAAAAATTGTTGTGGTTCACTGGCCACACTACCATTACTTTCTTCTATAAATTCCCAATGTCCTTCATAACTTAAGGTATCACTACCTACTATCGCTCTTTGTAAAAGAATTAAATCTATTGTATTCACACTACTGCTTTGATTAAGGTCTCCAGTTAGCATTTGATTAGGTGTTAACTCATCAAATCCAGTGATGTATCTTTCAATTATAAATGCATCCCTAATATTGACCCCATTAAGTATTTGGTCTTTGTATCTCGGATGAATTTGATCGTCTTGCTCTATTATGGCCGTCCCGATAATATTGGTAAACCTACCGTCTGTCATATCTACCCCCGGCATAGGTCTACCAGAAATAGTACGTGCAATAACCGCTCTTTCTGTTATCCCAAGATTGACGCTTAATGATTGGTTGTATACCCATAGGTGAGCAAGCTCAAGTGGATTATAGACTGTCCATTTTCTATTTATTTCCAAATTCTCAGGACTTAACTCTAGTAAGATATCGGTATAAGAATAAATATATTCAGTGGCGCCAAAAAACTGAGGTTCCACATTCTCTTCTTCCATAGCAGAAAAAGCAATCAGTTCGTCCGGTGTGATACGGTGATCATTGATCACTAAATCAGCTGGCCATTCTACATCATCATCTAGGGTGTGTCCACTCTGACAATCTCCTTCGGGAAAGTCATTGGGCTGGAAATCACAGATACCTAGAGAAGGTACGTATACTGATATAATTTGAGTCCTTTCAAAAAATTGAGCTGACAACCAATCCAGCACGGTCCATTCCCTGATGATTTTAGTACCATTCTCTGCCGCTATAAGTCTTCTATCCACATAATTAAGTAGCACGCTACTACAATCTACACTTGGTCTTACCTGATCTTCTCTAAATCCATACACAGAAATCAATTCGTCCGGATTTAGCCAGTCTGCTGATGCAGAATTGTCTTCAGCTAACAAGCTGATCCTATCGTCTGGCCAATTTATAGTTTCATCACTTATAGCAGACTCCACACGTATCTCCGTTCTTATAGTGCTAGAATTTCCAGAATTATCTACAACAGTTAATTCCACTTTATTAAAGCCCACATCAGAACAATCAAATTCAAAAAACAGTGGGTCAAAAGTAATGCCACCACAATTGTCAAAACTGCCATTATCTATTTGCTCAGCAAACACTTTACCGCTTCCCGAGTTTAG